>JACCRH010000292.1 GCA_013813675.1 Gemmatimonadales bacterium | reverse complement strand
CCCACCACCTTCAGCTACAACCGCCAGGCGCTGCTGGAGTCGGTGGGACGGGTGTCACGCGAAGTGATCGGCGGATACGACCGCGAGCGGGAGTCGCGGGCCATCGCGGACGAAGTGCAAGGCGCCTTTGCGACCACCGCGCTCGCCGAGGCCGGCGCGATCGGGCTGGGCACTCTGGTGGTCACGGTGGTCACCGGGGCCGCGGCCGATGTCACGGGGCTCCTCCTCGCGGCCGCGCTGGCGGTGGGAGGCTTCTACGTCATTCCCAGGAAGCGGAAGCAGGCACAGCGGGACTTCCGCCAGCGGGTGGAACAGCTCCGGTCCCGACTGCGCGACGGCCTGACTCGCCAGGTTCACCAAGAGGTGACGCAGTCCACTGACCGGGTCAACCAGGCCATCGCACCTTACCGGAGGTTCGTACACAGCCAGCAACAGCGGATCAACGAGGCGCGCGGCGAGCTGGTCGCCACCGAAGACGCGCTGCTTCGGCTGCGCGGCGAGATCGAGCGCCGTTGAGCGGAAATGACGGAGATTACGATGGCCACGGAGTCCCCCAGTCTGTTTCAGCTGGTGAAGGAAAGCGTCAACAGTTTCATTGAGAATGACTGTCCCACCATGGCGGCGGCGCTCTCCTACTATACGGTCTTCTCCCTGCCGCCTCTCCTGGTCTTGCTTCTCGGCATCCTCGGCGCGGTGCTCGACCCACAGGACATCCAGGGCACCATCGAGGCGCAGATGCGAAGCGCCATGGGGCCCGAGGGCGCCGAGCAGGTGAGAACCATCCTGGCGAATGCCGACCGGCCCGGCTCGGGTGGTGTACTGCCGACCGTGCTCAGCCTGATCGCCCTGCTGCTCGGTGCCACCGGGGTGTTCGGCCAGCTCCAGGCGGCGCTCAACAAGACGTGGGGCGTGGCGCCTGACCCCAACAAGGGGGGCATCAAGACCATGCTGCTCAAGCGGGTGTTCGGCATCGGCATGGTGCTCGGGCTGGCGTTCATCCTCCTCGTGTCCCTGGTGGTGAGCGCTGTCCTCTCGGGGTTCGGCGACCAGCTGGGCCGCCTGCTGCCGGAGGGGCTGTCGGCGCCGGTGCTGGAGGGGATCAACTTCGTCGGCTCGCTCGCGGTGATCGCGCTGCTGTTCGCCGCGATTTTCAAGGTGTTGCCCGACGCACGCATGGCCTGGAGCGACGTCAGGGTCGGGGCGGTGGCCACCGCGCTGCTCTTCGTGGCCGGCAAGTTCGTTCTGGGGCTGTACCTGGGCCGCAGTAATCCGGGCGAGGCGTTCGGCGCCGCGGGGGCGCTCGCGCTGATGCTGGTCTGGATCTACTACTCCTCGATGATCGTGCTGCTCGGGGCGGAGTTCACCCAGGCGTGGGCGGAGCATCGCGGCGGCGGAATCGTGCCGGAGAAGGGTGCGGTGCGGGTGGTGCGGGAAACCCGGCGGCTGGACGCGGCGGATGAGGTGGCGCTTGGACGTGTGAGTTCGCCCTGACAGCGATGCTTTCCGACCGTTATGTTCCCGCCCATGTCACGGGCCGGGGCCGGAAATTACGCCAGGATCTACACCGTGGTGCGCCGGATTCCTCGCGGCCGCGTCGCCACCTACGGCCAGGTCGCCGAGCTGGCCGGGCTCCCCGGACACGCGCGCCAGGTCGGCTATGCGCTGCACGCGCTGTCGGAAGGCAGTGCCGTGCCGTGGCACCGGGTGCTGAACGCGCGGGGCGGACTGAGCCTGCGCCGCGACTCCGGCGCCGAGATCTCGCAGCGTCTCCGCTTGGAGCGCGAAGGAGTTCGCTTCGATGCCGGGGGGCGAGTCGCGCTCGAGCGGGTGAGATGGCGCCCGTCCCGAGGCCGGGGCACATGAGCACGCCGCTCACCAGCGTCATCCGGGATCCCTGGCACCCCCTGCGCGCCCTCACGCCTGCCCGCATCGCGCTCGGCCGCGCGGGCGTCAGTCTTCCGACCTCCGCTCAGCTCGATTTTCAACTGGCGCACGCGCGGGCTCGCGACGCGGTCCATCATGCGCTCGACCTGCCGGCACTGAGCCGGGACCTCAGCCACGCCGGATTCGAGTCGCTGGCGGTACGCAGCGCCGCCGGTAGCCGCGAGGTCTATCTCAAGCGGCCCGATCTGGGCCGCCGGCTCGAAGGCGAGTCGCGCGAGCGGGTGGCTGCCCTGCACGCCGCCTGGGACGCGGTGTTCGTGGTCGCCGACGGTCTGGCGGCGGGCGCCGCCCAGCGCCACGCGGTGGCGGTCATCGCCACCGCTACGCGGCTCCTGGGCGACGGCTGGCGCCTCGCGCCGGTCATCGTCGCCGAACAGGGGCGGGTCGCCATCGGCGACGAGATCGGTGGCCTGCTCGGAGCCGGGCTGTCGGTCGTACTGCTCGGCGAGCGACCCGGCCTGAGCGCGCCCGACAGCCTCGGCGGCTATCTCACCTGGGATCCGAGGGTGGGTCGCACCGATGCCGAGCGCAACTGCGTCTCCAACATCAGGCCCGGTGGTCTGGCGTATGACCTGGCCGGGGCCACGCTGGCGCATCTCATGGCCGAGGCGCGGCGCCGGCGTCTCTCGGGGGTCGCGCTCAAAGCAGACCGGGGCTCGCTCCGATGATCATCCACCTCCTCGGGGTGCCGATGGACCTCGGCTCGGGCCGGCGAGGGGTGGACATGGGGCCTTCGGCGATCCGGATCGCCGGCCTCGCCGGCCGCCTCGCCGAGCTGGGCCACACCGTGGTGGACGAGGGCGACGTGAGCATCAAGAACATGGAGGCCCTCAAGGTGGGCGACGTGAGGGCGCGATACCTCCCGGAGATCGCACGGGCTTCCCGGCTGGTGTGCAAGAAGGTGGAGCGAATCCTCGGGAAGGGCCGCTTCCCGCTGGTGCTCGGCGGCGACCACTCGATCTCGATCGGCACCGTCTCGGCGATCGCCGCGGCGTCGCGGCGAGAGGGAAAGAAAGTCGGCCTGCTCTGGGTGGACGCTCACGGGGACATCAACACGCCGGAGACGTCGCCCTCGGGGAACATTCACGGGATGCCGGTCGCCGTGCTGCTGGGAGAAGGCCCCGAACAGCTGACCTCGATCGCCGGAGACGGGCCCAAGGTCGATCCGCGGAACCTGGCGATGGTCGCGATTCGGAGTCTCGACGAGGGAGAGAAGATCCGGCTCAAGCGATACGGGGTCGGGGTCCACACTATGTCCGAGGTGGACCGCTCCGGCATCGACACGGTCATGAAGGCGGCGCTGGCCCGGGTCACTGACGGCACCGATCGGGTGCACGTGAGCTTTGATCTGGACGCGGTGGATCCGACGGTCGCTCCCGGCGTGGGAACGCCGGTCAAGGGAGGGCTCGACTACCGCGAAGCGCACTTTCTCATGGAGATGCTGTCGGATTCCGGGGTGATGACATCGCTGGAAGTGGTGGAGACCAACCCCATTCTGGACGACCGCAACGCCTCGGCGGCCTTTGCGGTCGAGCTGGTGCAGTCGGCCTTCGGGAAGCGGATCCTGTAGGCCCTGAATGTCGTCCTGAGCGAAGAATGTCATCCTGAGCGAAGCGAAGGAGGCCATGTTCGTTATGGTCCCCTTCACTTCGTTCAGGGTGACAATGCCAGATCCCGGAGAAAGCGGATCATCTCCGCGGTCCGCTCGAACACCCGGACCTCCGGCGCCGCGAGCGCACGCTCCCGGGGCTCCAGCTTCAAGTCGAGGTGAGGCCAGCGCCGGTTGCCCAGGTGGAGCGCCTGGGGCGGGGCCCCGACCCGTGTCCGGAACGCCTCCAGCTCCTCCATGTCGTTCCCGGTAGAGAGCACGTGCGACCAGCCCGGCGCGTACCGGTTCTCCCGGTCCATCACGATCACCCGTCGCTCCCCGCCCGCAGAAACTCCACCGCCCACCCGATCACCGCCGGATCCCGCAGCACCGCGCGGTGACCCAGCCCGCTGGTGGTCCTGAGGCTGGAGCCGGCCCACGCCCCCACGATCTCCTCGCCGTGAGCGAAGGGCACGTCGGCGTCGTCCCGGTCGTGAATCACCAGGGCCGCGGCGGGTAGCTGCCGCACCAGCGTGGGAATGTGGAGGTCCTGCCACACGATCCGAAGGCGGCGCTCGAGGTTCCGGTGCATCGTCTCCTGCACCGCCGGCGAGATCGCGAGCGACCGGGCGAAGAGGTCGGAGAAGATCCGCACATCGGCGGGCGGAGCGATCAGCACTACCCGCCGGGCGGGGAGCCCCAGGCGCATCGCCATCGCCACCGCCGCGCCGCCTAGCGAGTGGCCCACCAGCCCGTGGATGGGGCCGATCGCCTCGGCCACGTCGCCCAGCGCGCGGGCGAATTCCGGCAGCGAGGCCAGCCGCCCGGTGGACTCGCCGTGCGCCGGCGCGTCATAGGCCACCACCCGCAGGCCGGCGCTGGTCAGGCCGGCGGCCAGCAGGCTGAGCCGGCTGGCGCGGCTTCCCCAGCCGTGCACCAACACGACGGTCGGACCGGTTCCCCAGGCCCATCCGGCGAGCTGCTGGCCCTGGCTGGTGACGCTGAAACGGAAGCCGGTGGCCATGAAGGCTTCGTCGCCTTCCCGGCGGGCCGGAGGGGTGCAGAAGAGATTCTCGGCCCAGCGCGCGGCGACGGCCGGCGCTACCGCGCCCACGGTGCGGAAGCAGGTGCGGATCGCCCAGAGACGGGGGGAAGATCGCGTCATGGAAGGTCGGCGGACTACCGGGATGCGGTGCCCTGCGGAGTCGCCTTTCCCTTCACCACCTTTCCGTCCTTCATGACGAAGTGGACCTGTTTGAGCAGGCGAGGGTCGGCCAGCGGGTCGCCCGGTGCGGCGATGATGTCGGCGGCCATGCCGGGCCGGATCGTTCCCCGCTCCCGCTCGACGCCGAGCAGCCGGGCCGCGTTGATGGTCATCGCCTGAAGGATCGCCCGGGGCGGCAGGCCCGCGTCCAGGTAGCTGTCGATCCAGGTAATGGCGAGAGAACCTCGGGTGGTTCCGGGCAGATCGTG
>JACCRH010000281.1 GCA_013813675.1 Gemmatimonadales bacterium | reverse complement strand
ATTGGGGCAAGCTGCTCGGGTTGAGCGCGGCGGAGGCGCGGCGGCTGTACGGCGCGAATGTCGACCGCTGGCTGGCGGCGAGGCGGGGACTGCTGCCGCCGCCGCTCAGACGGGCGTTCTCGAACCGATTTCTCGAGGAGCTGGACCTGGCGGAGTAGCCAGGGAGCGAAGCGACCGCTGAGATCGGTCGCCACTCTCAACGCACCAGCGAGCGGCACCGGTGGTGACAATCGGTTTCAGCCCTCCCGCGCCACCGCCCGCCGCACGACGACCGTGATATTGTCGCTGCCACCACCCTCGAGCGCGTCCCCCACCAGATCCTCGCACACCTGCCGGGCCGATGTCATCGATCGCAGCCGCTCCCGGATCCGCTCGTCCGGCACATGGGCAGTGAGCCCGTCGCTGCACAGCAGCACGACGGTTTCCCAATCCAAGTCGATCCGGGTGACCGCGGGCGCCGTCTGGCGCCCTCCGATCGAGCTCGACAGCGTGTGCTCGTACCGGGTGCCGGACGCGGCGGCCCGGGTCAGCACACCGAGGTCGATCAGCTCCTGGGCCATGGTCTGATCGCGGGTGATCTGGGTCAGCTGGTCGCCCCGGAGCAGATAACAGCGGCTGTCGCCCACCTGGAGCAGGTAGGCCCGCGGCCAGGCGCCGAGGTACAGGGTGAGCGTGGTCGCCATGCCGCGGTAGTCGGGCTCCTCCTCGCCGCGTCGCACGAGCTCCCCGTGGCACTGAAGTGCCCCTTCCTGGAGCTCCTGAAAGATCTCTTTGTCGTCGGCCGAGCCGGCGGCATAGTAGCAGCTCATACTGCGAGACAGGTAGCGGGTCACGCCCTCCAGCGCGGTTCGGCTCGCCTCGGCGCCCTTGGCGCCCCCACCGACGCCGTCGGCCACCATCATCAGCAGGCCGACCCGCTCGCTCTCTCCCATGACCTGGTCGGGCTCCGGCAGACTGGTGAGCTGCACCACCGTCTGCCTCCGAAGCGCGCAGACCAGGAAATGGTCCTGGTTGTCGGTGCGGACCTTCCCGGGGTGGGTGAGTCCGTGGATGTCGATCTCGTCGTCCCGCGGCTTCCGGTCGGGTGCGGCGGGGGGAGCGGTTAACTGCTGGGGAGTCATCGGGGCCTCCTTGGGTCGCGCGGCGGCAGTCCCAATCTGGGGTGCGATGCGCGGAGGGGCCAGAGGGATCAGGTCATTTTCGCGTGCGCGCCTTCAGCTCCTGGAACCAGTTCTCCGTGAGGATCAGCTCGCTCTGCTGGGAAGGCGCGCCTTCGCGGACCATGAGAAAGCGACGGCCGTCCGCGGTTACGGCGTAGGATTGGAAGAACCCGAGGGTCAAGTACGGCGCGGCCGAGAAGAGCACCCGCTGCTGTCCGACCGAAAAGGTGGGAGCGGCTCGAACCTGGGCAGCCACGAGGTCGTTTCGACCATTGCGGTAAAAAAGCTCCCGTCCGCCGTTGGCCCACAGCGGCTGGGTTCCCCCGGCGGTAGAGACCTGCCACCGGGCGGTGCCCACCTCGGGGAAGGGGCGAATGTAGACTTCCGAGGTGCCCGATTCGTCCGACGAATAGGCCAGCCAGCGCCCGTCGGGAGATACGGCGGGGTTCCCCTCCGTGGCCGGCGAGGCGAGGAGCGGAGTCAGGACGCTGTCGCCTACCCGCGCCGCGAGAATGTCTCCGGCTCCCGCCTCGGCCCCCGAGCGGCGGAGCACCAGCCAGCGACCATCCCGTGATTCCAAGACCTGACCGAAATTGAAGGAAGTGGACAGCAGTGATCGGGGAGCCCCGGTGCCGTCGGCCAGCCGGGCGTAGGGCAGACCGGAGCCGGCTCCTCCCCGATCCACGATGTAGTTCACCGAGCGGCCATCCGCCGACCAGGAAGGGCGCACGTTCGCCGTGTCGCCGAAGGTGATCCGGGAGAATGGACCCGTCGGAAGCTGCTTGACCCAGATGTCCTCTTTGCCGTCCCGCGTCAGCCCCACCGCCAGCGCCTTCCCGTCGGGAGACAGCGCGACGGAGTTGATGGTGCCCTGTGGATCCCAGGTCGAATCCACCGGGGTCGCGGCCCCCTCCCGGCTGAGCCAGACCGCCCTTCGCGACCCGACCGATCCACCGGTGGTGTAGAGCATGGTGCCGGCGCCGGACAAGGCCAGGTCCACCCCGAAGCCGCCGGCACGCACACCGATGCCTTCCACCAGCGCGAGAGGCGGGCCGGTGATCGCGAGCTTGTCGGGGTCGAAGGGAACGGCGAGCAACTTGCCATCCGCGGTCACGACGAGGAGATGCCCCGACGCGGCGTAGCGGGCGTAGACGCCCCGCATGATCGCCCGAGCCTCTCCAGTGGGGAGCTTCATCGCCATGATGTCGAAGTCGTTCGGCGGCTGCCCGGCGCGGCGGACTCGGAAGATGAGACCGTTAGCGCCGGGGAGCACATCGGGCCACTCCGCTCCGATCTCGTTCTCCCGCGAAAACTTGAAAACCTGCTCCAGACTGCCGCCGGTCGAGCGGATGCGGCTGATCCCGGAGTCGCTCTCGACGTAGATGTAGCCGTCGGAACCCCAATCCCCGCCGGTTGTGTTGGCGCTGTCCGTCAGGGTAAGGGGAGGCCCACCCTCCAACGATACCACACGGACCGTCCTCCCCCGGGTGATGAACCCCACCTGCCGGCCGTCCGGCGAAAAGAACGGACTCAGCCCGCCCTCCGTACCCGAGATCGGGGCGGCGGCCAGCTGGTCGCGGCGCCGGAGCCAGAGGCGAGGCCCTCCCTCACCGGGACCCGTGTACACCAGTTGCCTGCCGTCGTGAGAAATCGCGAGGCGCCCGCCGGCCTGGGTGGCGGGTTGCAGCGCCTCGGTGGCCGGGAGGAAGAGGCTGAGCCGGGTGACCGGAGGAACCGGTGCCGGCCGGAGCCATCCCCACAGCGCGGCGATGGTGGCCAGCGCCGCGACTCCATACGCGGCCATGGTGGAGGTGGGCCGGCGGACCCGGTGCGGTGCGGCGGGTTTGAGCACCGTGGCCGCCGTGGGGCTGCTGCGGTCGGCGAGCGCCGCCGCGAACTCGGCCGCAGTGGCGTAGCGGTCGGCGGGGAGCTTTTCCAGCGCGGTCAGCACCGCCGCCTCGACCTGCGGCGGGATTGTGTGGCGCTGGGGCAGGAGCGGCCGGGGCGATTCGGTCACCACCCGGGCCACGATCGCCTGGGCGGTGGAGCCGCTGAAGGGCGGGTCGCCGGTGAGCAGCTCGTAGAGCACCGCGCCCAGGGCGTACACGTCGGAGCGGGCGGTGATCTCCCGCTCCCCCATTGCCTGCTCCGGGCTCATGTACTGCGGCGTGCCCAGCGACATCCCGGTCTCGGTCATTCGCGAGCCACTGGCCTTGCTCGCCGCCAGCGCGATGCCGAAGTCCGCCACCAGAGCCCGGCCATCGTGCAGCAGGATGTTTTCCGGCTTGATGTCCCGGTGGACGACCCCGTGCCGATGGGCGTAATCCAGCGCCAAGGCCACCTCGGTGGCGATTCGCACCGCGTCGGCCACCGGGAGCTGCTTCTCCCGGTTGAGCCGGGCGCGGAGGGTTTCGCCCTCCACGAACGGCATCACATAGAAGAGGAAGGAGTCGGCCTCGCCGGAATCGAAGAGGGGGAGGATGTGCGGGTGCTGGAGGTTGGCGGTGAGCTTGATCTCCGCCAGGAAGCGCTCGGCCCCGATGACCGCGGCCAGCTCGGGCCGCAGGACCTTCACCGCGACCCGGCGGTCGTGCCGGAGGTCCTGGGCGACATACACCGTGGCCATACCGCCGGCCCCGATCTCAACTTCGAGCCGGTACCGGTCGGAGAGCGCGGTCTGAAGCCGGGCGACGAGCTCGGGCATGTTTTCGGGGGAAGGGGATGCCCCAAGATGGCGCGGCTTCCCATATCTGGCTAGGAGACCGCGTCGGCTGGCGCTTGCTGGTTGTCATCCTGAGCGAAGCGAAGGAGCCGAAACGCGGCTTCGGCTCCTTCGCTTCGCTCGGGATGACAGATGACAGGATGACAGGTACACCTCGGACTCGTTCGCTCCGCAGCCGCCTCCAGCGTCTTGCCGCATGCGCCGCTCTTGACGCTCACATTGGGCCGGACCATGCTACGGGTACCTGCCTGCAGTATTGCCTTTGGCACTGTTGCCTCACATCCCGGATCCCAAACCGCCTGTGCTCCGACGCCGGCTCACCTCGCTCCTCCTGATCACCGCCTTCGGGGCGCTCTTCCTCTTTCCCGCCTTCACCTCGCTCCTGACCGACTGGTGGTGGTTCCGGGAGATCGGGTACGGCATCGTCTTTACCCGGGAGCTCGCCACCGGCGCGCTCCTCTTCCTCGGCGCGGGCTGTCTCGCCGCCGCCGTGCTCTACCTGAACCTCCGGGCCGCGCAGCGGGGTATGGTCCCCGATCCCATCGTGCTCCGGCTGGGGCAGACCGCGCCCAGGGTGGACCTGACGGCCTATCTACGCCGGCTGAGCCTGCCGGTCTCACTGGGCATCGGCGTGCTGGCCGGCCTCGCCGCGGCGCCCGCCTGGGACATGGTGCTCCAGGCGATGTACCGGACACCGTTCGGGATCGCCGACCCGGTCTTTTCCCGCGACGTCGGATTTTATGTCTTCACCCTTCCGGTCCTCTCGGCCGGGATCGGGTTCCTTTCCAGCCTGACTACGATCTGCCTCCTGCTGTTGACCCCACTGTACTGGTTGCGAGGCGACATCATTCTGGCGTCCCGGCGGCTCCGCATCGAGCCGTCGGCAGGGCTCCATCTCGCGATTCTCCTGGCGGCGCTGCTGCTCCTGACCGCCCTCAGGCTCTGGCTGGTAGAGATCCCGGAACTGCTCTATTCGACCACCGGCCCGCTGATCGGGGCCAGCTACACCGACATCCACGCCCGGCTGCCGGCGCTCCGGGTCACGGCGGTCCTCGCGCTGCTTGCCGCCGCCGCGGCCATGGTCGGCGGGATGCGGCGGGAGCTGCCCCGTTACGCGCTCTGGGCCTGCGGCGGCTACCTGGCGGCGGTCCTGCTGGGACGCGGCCTCTACCCGCTGGCGATGCAAAAGTTCGTGGTGGCGCCGACCGAGCTGACTCGGGAGACGCCCTATCTGCGAAATCACATCGCCGCCACCCGTCAGGCCTGGGGACTGGACAGCGTGGACACCCGCGAGTTGGACGGCGAGGCCGACCTCACCCTGGCTGACATCCGGGCCAACGCCCCGACCATCGAAAACGTTCGCCTCTGGGACCGGGAACCCCTGCTCCAGACCTTCGGCCAGCTCCAGGAGATCCGCACCTACTACGATTTCGTCTCGGTGGACGACGACCGATACTGGATCGACGACAAGTACCGGCAGGTTCTGCTCTCGCCTCGGGAACTCAATGCCGCGTCGCTCCCGACCCGGACCTTCATCAACGAACACCTGACCTTCACCCACGGGATGGGGCTCACGCTCAGCCCCGTGAACCAGGTGACCACCGAAGGCCTTCCGGTGTTGTTCGTCAAGGATCTGCCGCCGGTCTCGACCGTGTCGCTCCGGGTCACCCGTCCGCAGATCTACTACGGCGAGCTCGCCAACGAATACGTCTTCGTGAACACGCGGCAGCGGGAGTTCGACCACCCCTCCGGCGAGGCGAATGTCTACTCCGCCTACCGGGGCACCGGCGGCGTCCGGGTGGGAAACCTGCTCCGCCGCGCCCTGCTCGCCGTTCGCTTCGGCTCCTCGAAGATCCTGTTCTCGCAGGACATCACGGACGAGAGCCGGGTGCTCTATCATCGGAACATCACCGCCAGGGCCAGGAAGGCGCTGCCCTTCCTTCGGTTCGACCGCGACCCCTACCTGGCGATCGCGTCTGACGGCACGCTCAAGTGGATCGCGGATGCCTACACCACCTCGGCCAGCTATCCCTACGCCCAGCGGCTCACCGATGGCACGAGCTACATGCGAAACAGCGTCAAGCTGGTCATCGACGCCTACGACGGCTCGCTGACCGCCTACGTGAGCGGCGAGGCCGATCCGCTGATCCGGACCTGGGCGCGCATACTCCCCGGAATCTTCGTTCCCCTCGACCGCATGCCTGCCGACCTGCGCGCCCACATCCGCTATCCGGACGACATCTACCGGATCCAGACCAGCCTCTATACGACCTACCATATGGACGCGCCGGAGGACTTCTACCATCGGGAGGACCAGTGGCAGATCCCCACCGTCGCCGAGTCCGATGGGGCCGTGCCGTTCATGCGACACATCATCATGCGCCTGCCGGAAGAATCGAAGGCCGAGTTCA
>JACCRH010000274.1 GCA_013813675.1 Gemmatimonadales bacterium | reverse complement strand
GACCGAACCACCCGCCAGGCCGCGATCGATGCCTCGCGGCGCACCGCGCTGGTGACCGCCGCCGACCGGGCCTCCGGCGCGGTGGTCTCGATCAACGCCTCGGCGCGGCGCCAAGCCAGCGCGCGCTCGCCCTGGGACTTTTTCTTCGTGCCTGAGCGATCCCGAGTGGTGGAAGGCTACGGCACCGGCTTCGTGATCCGGCCCAACGGCGTGATCGTCACCAACCAGCACGTGGTCGCGAACGCCGAGCGGGTGGTGGTGACCCTGGCGGACGGCACCGACCTGCCCGCGACCGTGCTGGGTGAGGATCCTCTCACCGACATCGCGGTGCTCCAGGTCAAGCGCCAGGCGCTGCCCACGGTCAGCCCCGGCGGAAGCACCGACCTCATGATCGGCGAGTGGGTCGTCGCCCTGGGAAACCCCTATGCCTATCTGCTGGGGAACTCGGAGCCCACCGTCACCGTCGGCGTGGTGAGCGGCACCAACCGCAACATCCTCCCCACCGGCGATCAGACCGGCCTCTACTTCGACATGATCCAGACCGACGCGGCCATCAACCCTGGAAACTCGGGGGGGCCACTCACCAACGCGCTGGGTGAGGTGGTGGGGGTGAACTCCTCGATCTTCAGCAACAGCGGCGGGTCGGTCGGCCTGGGCTTCGCCATTCCCATCGAGCGGGCCCTGCGGGTGGCCGACGAGATCATTCGGCACGGCACCGTGCGGCGGGCCTGGGTCGGGCTGGAGGTCGAGGGCGCGTCCGCGATGCGGAACTGGAAGCGGGCCGGAGGCGTGACCGTGGCGAGCGTCGCCCCGGGAGGCCCGGCCGCCAAGGCATCGCTTCGGCGGAGCGACGTGCTCACCGAGGCCAACGGCCGCCCCCTGCGCAACTATCTGGACTGGGAGGCGGTCAAGCTCGACCTCCACGTGGGCGACGCCGTGGACCTGTCGGTGCGGAGCGGACGGCAGACGGTCCGGCGCCGTGTGGTCACCGGCGATCTGCCAACCGTCACCGCGGAGAAGTACACCCTGCTCGAGGGCCTGGAGCTGGTGGACGTGACCCCGGTGATTCGCGCGGAGCGGGGCATCCGGAGCGAGCAGGGCGTGCTCATCTTCAGCATCGCCCCGCCGGTGACCCAGCAGACGGCGCTCCGGGCGGGCGACGTCATTCTGGCCATCAACCGGACACCGGTGCGCGCCGCCTCGCAGGTCGGCGAGCTGCTCAACGTCCGCCCGGGCGAGATCGTCCGGATCTACGTCGAACGGGAAGGCCAGATCACCTTCACCGACCTGGTGTTCTGATGAGCGACGAGCGCTGGACCTCGCCGCTCGGCACCCGCTACGCCTCCCCGGCCATGCAGCGGCTGTGGGGCGAGCCGCACCGGGTCGCGCTCTGGCGGCGGCTCTGGCTCGCGCTGGCGGAAGCGGAGCGCGAGCTGGGCTTGCCCATCCCCGAGGAGGCGCTGGCCCAGATGCGCGCCCACCTCGACGACGCCGACCTGGCGGCGGCGGCACGCTACGAGCGGCGCTTCCGGCACGACGTGATGGCGCAGGTGCACGCCTTCGCCGACCAGGTGCCCGCGGCGCGGCCCTTCCTGCATCTCGGCGCCACCAGCGCATTCGTCACCGACAACGCCGATCTGGTCGTCATGCGCGACGGCCTGCGCCTGTTGCTCGGTCGCGTGGTTGCCGTGCTCTCCGCGCTGGAGGGGTTCGCCGGCCGCACCGCGCACCTGCCCTGCCTGGCCTATACCCACTTTCAGCCGGCGCAGCTCACCACGGTCGGCAAGCGGGCCACGCTCTGGATGCAGGACTTCGGCCTCGATGTGGAGGAGCTCTGCCACCGGCTCGACACACTCAGGTTCCGCGGGTGTCAGGGCACCACCGGCACCCAGGCCTCGTTCCTGGAATTGTTCGGCGGGGACGACGGGAAGGTGCGGGAGCTGGAGCGGCGGGTCACCGCCAAGCTCGGATTCCGCGGGCAGTACGCGGTGACCGGGCAGACCTACCCGCGAAAGGCCGACAGCGCCATCCTCGACACCCTGAGCGGGATCGCCCAGTCGGCCGCGAAGCTGGCGGGCGACCTCAGACTGCTGCAGCACGAAGGCGAGCTGCTCGAGCCGTTCGAGAGCGAGCAGATCGGGTCCAGCGCGATGGCCTACAAACGCAATCCGATGCGCGCCGAGCGTATCTCCGGGTTGGCTCGCTTCGTGATCTCGCTGCAGGCCAACGGCGCCCATACCGCGGCCGCGCAATGGCTCGAGCGCACGCTGGACGACAGCGCCAACCGGCGGCTCACCCTCCCCGAGGCCTTTCTCGGCACCGACGCGATCCTGGTACTGGCGACGAACATCGCGGCCGGGCTCGAGGTCCGGGAGGACGTGATCCGCAGGAACGTGGCGGAGCAGATGCCGTTCATGGCCACCGAGCGCTGGCTCATGCTGGGTGTGGCGGCGGGCGGCGACCGGCAGGCCCTTCACGAAGTGATCCGGCGCCACAGCCTCGCCGTCGCCGACGCGGTCTCCCGAGGAGCGCCCAACGATCTGCTGGACCGCCTCGGAGCCGACCCCGCTTTCGCCGGCGTGCCCGCCGCCGACCTTCAGGCGCAGCTCGATCCAGCCGGCTACACCGGCCGGGCGGCGCGGCAGGTGGACGAGTTCCTCGAGGAGTATCTGCACCCGCTGCTCGCGCGCGCGCGCCCGTTGGCCGCCGAGGCCGGCAGCGCCGAGGTGCGGGTGTGACGGCGCGCCCGCTGACCCAGAGCCGACTCCCGCTGTCCTTGCTTCGCCGGGGCAAGGTTCGCGAGGTCTACGAGGCGGACGCCGACCATCTGCTGCTGGTGGCGAGCGACCGGGTGAGCGCGTTCGACGTGGTGATGCGGGAGCCGATTCCCCGGAAGGGGGCGGTGCTCACCCAGATCAGCGCCTTCTGGTTCGAGCGGCTCGCCAGCGTCATGGCGTCACACTACGTGACCGTGCGCACCGACGAAATCGTGGATCGGCTGCCGGCGCTCCGGAGCCGGGCCGACGAGATCGAGGGCCGCGCCATGCTGGTGCGCCGGACCGAGGTGGTGCCCTTCGAGTGCGTGGTCCGGGGCTACCTCTCCGGCTCGGCCTGGGTCGAGTATCGCGCGTCTGGCACGCTGGCCGGCGAGGCTTTGCCAGCTGGATTGACCGAGAGTGCCCCGCTGGAGCCGCCCCTCTTCTCCCCGGCCACCAAGGCCGAGTCGGGGCACGATCTCAATGTGACCTTCGAGACCATGGCGGCGGAGCTGGGGCGGGAGCTCGCCACTCGGCTTCGGGACGCGAGCTTCGCGGTCTACCGGGCGGGCCGGGACCACGCCGCCGCACGCGGCATCATCATCGCCGACACCAAGTTCGAGTTCGGCATCGACCGTGACGGCACCCTGCGTCTGATCGACGAGGTGATGACGCCGGACTCGTCGCGCTTCTGGCCCGCTGACCGGTATCGGCCGGGGCAGCCGCAGCCGAGCTTCGACAAGCAGCCGCTGCGCGACTACCTCGCGGAGCTTCGGGGAAAAGGGCAATGGAATGGGGAGGCGCCGCCGCCGCCCCTTCCCGACCAGGTGGTCGACGCCACCAGCCGCCGGTACCTCGACGCCTACCGGCTGCTCACTGGACGTGAGCTGGGAGCCGCCCCGTGATCCGGACAGCGCCCGAAGGACGCTGGTTCATCGCCGGAGCCTGGGCGATCGCCCTCGCGCTGATGGTCGTGGCCCTACGGTCGGATTCCCCGGCGTGGTGGGTGCTCGCGGCGCTCTGGCTCGCCTTCTCGGTCTGGGTGATCGCCTTCTTCCGCGACCCGGAGCGGGCCTGGTCTATCGGCGAGGGCCTGGTGGCCGCGCCGGCGGACGGAAAGGTGGTGAGCGTGGTGGAGACCGAGGAGCCGGCCTTTCTGGGCGGCAGGGCGCTTCGCATCTCGATCTTCATGAACGTCTTCGACTGCCACGTGAACCGCTACCCGGT
>JACCRH010000259.1 GCA_013813675.1 Gemmatimonadales bacterium | reverse complement strand
AGCTGGAGGTCAACAGCGTCGCCGACCTCGTGGTGCAGGCCAAGCGCCGGCTGGTCTACTTCACCCAGCTCTCCTACGTGCTGGGCGGCATGAGCCTCGTGGTGGCGGTGCTCCTGGTGGGCACGCTACTCACCATCACCGTCATCGAGCGCCTGGGAGAGATCGCTACCCTCCGCGCGATCGGCGTGAGCCGCGGCACGATCGTCGGTCAGGTATTGGCCGAGGGAGCGGCGCTGACCGTGCTGGGGGCCGGCGCCGGCATTCTGCTGGGTCTCGCGACCGCCGAGTATCTCGACGCGATTCTCACCAGCTTCCCGGGTCTGCCCGCCACCTTTTCCTTCTTCGTCCCTCGGGCCGATACTCTGAGCCTCGCGGCGCTGGTGCTGCTGGTGACCGGAACGCTCGCCGGGCTCTACCCGGCATGGCTGGCCTCCCGAGCCCCGATCGCCGCGACCCTTCGGGCGGAGGCGACGTGACCCCGACGCCGCCGATGCTCGCCGCCCGCGACCTGCGGAAAGACTATCCGATGAACGGGGAGACGGTTCACGCCCTTCGCGGCGCCTCGCTCAGCGTGGAGCCCGGCGAGTACGTCGCCATCGTGGGCCCATCGGGCAGCGGCAAGTCCACCCTGCTCCAGCTCGTCGGAGGGATCGACACGCCAAGCGGCGGGAGCGTCGAGATTCTCGGGACCAGGCTGGAGGCGCTCGCCGACCGCGAGCTCACCAGGCTTCGGCTCACCCGCCTCGGCTTCGTGTTTCAGCGATTCCACCTGCTTCCGGTGCTCACCGCGCGCGAGAACGTCGAGCTCCCGATGGCGGAGGCCGGGATGAAGGGTTCCCAGCGCCGAGCTCGCGCCCGGGAGTTGCTGGAGTACGTCGGCCTCGGGCACCGGGAGGGGCACCGCGCCACCCAGCTCTCCGGCGGCGAGATGCAGCGCGTCGCCATCGCGCGGGCCCTGGCCAACTGGCCCGCCATCCTCCTGGCCGACGAGCCGACGGGCGAGCTCGACGCGGCGACCGGCCAGGAGATCCTCGATCTCTTCCGCCGCCTCAACTCCGACGGCACCACGCTCATCGTGGTCACCCACGACGAGCACCTGGCCGCCCAGGCCGGCAGGATCGTCCACATGCTCGACGGCCGCATCGTCTCCGACTCCGTCGCTCCGTGATCACCACGCTCGCCTTCCGGCACCTGCTGGTCAGGAAGATCCGCTCGCTCTTCCTGCTGCTGGGCTTTTCCATCGGGGTCGGGGTGATGGTGGTGCTCTTGTCGGTCGGCGAGGCGATGCTCGAGCAGTCGCGCGACGTGTCGCTGGTCGGCGGCGGGGAGGTGACGGTGCTGCCGCAGGGAATCGACGTCGAAGCCATGCGCACCGGCGGACTCGGCGCCATGTTCTTCACCATCGAGCGCGCGCGCTTCCTCACCCGGCAGGCGCTCGGCGGCCCGCGGCACCAGGCTCTCGTACGGACCGTCGCCCCGGCGATCGAGGGCAAGCTGCTCTACCTCTGCCCTGCCAATGACGAGTGCCGGCCGACCGCGGTGCGGGCCGGTGGCGAGATCCCCAGCCGCGCCGTTGCCCTTGGGGCGGGGCTCGACGTGCTGGAGGGCAGGTGGAGCGACTCACCCCGCGACTCGGCGTACGTGGCGCCCAGCGCGCAACAGCTCTACGACGAGATGGACCGCTTTCACCTCCCCTCGAGAGCCGACTCCACCTGGGGCGAATGGCACTACTTCAACCTGGTGAGCGGGCCGGAGGAGTGGTGGTACGTCACCTTCCTCGTCGGGGGGGAAGTGAGCCTGGACCATCGCGGCGAACGCTGGGGCGGGCGGCTGTTGCTCACCCATCGCCGTCCCGACGGCCGCCACGACCGCTACACCGCGGAGGTCCCCGCGGCTGGGGTCAGCTTCGACACCTCGAGGGCAGATGTGGCGATCGGCGAGAGCTTCGTCCGGCAGCGGGACGGCACCTACCGGCTCCACGCCGCCGCTCGAGGTGTCGGGGGGCGGGCGCTGCTCGACCTCACGGTGCGGCCGGAGTCCAACCGATACTTCCCGCCGGTCGAGCTCCGGGACCAGGATTTCCGCTCGGGCTACGTCGTCCCCGCACTCGCCGCCTCCGCCACGGGCCGGATCTGTGTCGGCGACCGGTGCTCCGAGGTGAAAGACCTGCCCGCCTATCATGATCACAACTGGGGCGTCTGGCGGGGTGTCACCTGGGAATGGGGATCGGCGCGGGGTGACCGGTTCAGCCTGCTCTATGGCGGCGTCTACGGCCCCGAGCGCTCCAACAGCTCGCCGTTTTTCCTCGCCATGGTGGACTCGCTCGGGGTCCGACAGGTGCTTCGGTTCGGCCCGATACGCTACCAGGGCGGGCGCTCCGCGGACGGGGTGGCGGGCGCGCGGGCGCCGGAGCGGTTCAGCCTCACCGGCACCTGGGAAGCCGACACCGTGACCTTGTCCGTCACGGTGGAACATGCGCTCGCCACCGATATGGAAGCGGCGACCTTCCGGCGCCTCTTCCTCCAGATGCGGGGCCGCTTCGAGCTGCGCGGCCGGATCATGGGGGAGCCGGTGGGGGACCGGGGACAGGGGTTCTTCGAGACCTATCTCACCCAGTAAATTCCCCAGCTCATGACCGACACCTTCCAGCGCCTGGTGGCCGCGCTCGGCGAACGCTACGCCCTCGAGCGCGAGATCGGCGCGGGCGGAATGGCGACGGTCTACCTGGCCAAGGACCTTCGCCACGGCCGCCACGTCGCGGTCAAGGTGGTTCGGCCGGAGCTGAGCGGCCCCGGGGGAATCGCCCGATTCCTTCGTGAGATCGAGGTCGTCGCCCGGCTGCAGCATCCCCACATCCTCCCGGTCTTCGACTCCGGCACGCTGGACGACGGCGCCGGCGGCCAGACGCCGTATTTCGTCATGCCCTTCGTCGAGGGCGAGACGCTGCGTGGCCGGCTGGGACGCGAGAAGCAGCTTCCGGTGGACGACGCGATCTCCCTCGCCGCGGAGGTCTCCGACGCGCTCGCGTACGCCCACGCCCACGGCGTGGTGCACCGCGACATCAAGCCCGAGAATATTCTCATGAGCGGCGGGCACGGCGTGGTTGCCGACTTCGGCGTGGCCAAGGCGCTGGCCACGGGCCAGCGCCCCGAGAGTCCGGACGAGTCCACCGACCGCTCAGCCCTGACCCAGGTCGGACTCGCCATCGGAACTCCGCACTACATGGCGCCGGAGCAGGCCACCGGCAGAGACACGGTGGATGCGAGGGCCGACCAGTACAGCCTGGGCTGCGTGCTCTACGAGATGCTGGCCGGGGGCCCGCCCTTCGCGGGCGGTACCCCCCAGTCGGTGGTCGCCCGGAACATGACCGCCCCTCGCCCCCACGTGGGCAAGGTCCGGCACGACGTCTCCGACACCCTCGAAGACGTCATCATCAAAGCGATGGCGATCGACCCCGCCGATCGCTATCCCGACATGAGCGCGTTCGCCACCGCCCTCCGGAAGGCACGGGCAGCGACGCGGCCCCGGCGAAAGACGATGGTGGTGATCGCCGCGGCCGCGATCGCCGCCGGCGCGGCCGGGGCTGTCGCCTGGCTCGCGACCCGACCGAGCGTCATCGCGGTGACGGAGGAGGCGGAGACCATCGCGGTTCTTCCATTCAGCGCTTCCGGACCGGGAGTCGAGGTCCTGGGGGAGGGGATGGTGGATCTGCTGGCCACCAACCTTCAGGGCGTGGGCGGCATCAAGGCAGTGGACCCGCGGCTGGTGCTCAAGCGGTGGGGAAGGCGAGATGCGGGCGATCCCGGTGGGGTGGAGGAGGCGATCGCCCTCGGCCGCGACCTCGGCGCGGGCTCCGTCGTCATGGGAAGCGCGGTGTCCGCCGGTGGCCGCGTCAGGATAGCGGCGGACCTCCATGCCGTTGCCGGAGGCGAGCGCCTCGGCCGCGCCCAGGTGGACGGGCCGGCCGATAGCATCCTGCCACTGGTTGACCGGCTGAGCGTGGCGCTTCTGCGCGACGTGTGGCGCTCGCGCGAGCCGCTGCCCAGCCTGAACATCGCCTCGCTCACGACGGACTCGATCGCCGCCCTGCGAGCCTACCTCCAGGGTGAGCGGTACTACCGGCGCTTCACGCTCGACTCCGCCCTGGCCGCCTACACCCGCGCGGTGGAGGTGGACTCCACCTTCGCGCTGGCGCATCTGCGCCGGGCGCTGGTCTACGGCTGGACCGGCGGCTACGGAAGTCCGGCTTCACACGAGGCCGCGGCGGCCGGATTCCGTTTCGCCCAACGCCTGCCTCCGCGAAGCCGACGGTTGCTCGAGGGCTACCGTGCGTTCGAGGAGGGGTCACCGCGAGCCATCGACTCGATGCGGGCGTATGTCACCGAGTATCCCGGCGATCTGGAGGGGTGGTACACCTACGGCGAGGCGCTCTTCCACCTGCGGGACCTCGAGCCGAAAAGCCCGGATACGATCCTCGCGGCGTTCGACAAGGTGATCGCGGGCGACTCGACCCTGACGCCGGCGGTGGTTCATCCGTTGGAGCTCATGCTGGTGTACCGCGACAGCGCACGGTTCGGCCGCTACCTCCGCCTCTTCGAGCGGACGGCGCCGGCGAATCACGTCGCCGCCCACCGGGTGGCTGCACAACTCGTGTGGGGCCCGGTGCCGAGCGACAGCGCGCTGCGAAGCGCGCTCGCCAGTGTCCCGTACGTCGGCTTCCACGCGGTGGCTTCAGCCTATCGCGACGAGACCGCGACGTCGGACAGCATCCTCGCCCTGGCGGCGCGGGTCCAGAACGCCTTGCCCGCGAGCTCCCCGGCTCGCCGCTTCGCTCCCATTGGGCAAGGCTTCGCGCTGGTCGGTTTCGGACGACTACGGGAGGTCGAGGCGCTGGTGGACGAGGTGGCGGCGATCTCCCCCGGCGCGGCCATCGGAATGCTGGGGTGGCCCGTCGTGCTCGGGATCGCTCCGCCCTCCTTCGGCAGGGCGCGCCTGGACTCCCTCATGGCGTCGGACACCGAGTTGATCGGGAGCCCCCGCAAGATCGCCTACCGGGATGCGATCAGGGCGATAGCCCAGGGGAAGACCGATACGGCCATTCGGAAGGCCTCCGAGGGAATGGCGCTCCCCGACGGGTCGCCCGACTCGACGAGGAACGGCGCGCTGCTGGAGGCAACCCGCGGTTGGGCACGCCTGATCCAGGGAGACACCGCCGCCGGCATCCGCGATCTGCGCTCCGGGCTAGCCAAGGCAGGCGGACCGAACACCGCCGAGATGACCGGAGTCCTGCGATTCCAGTTCGCCGTCGCCCTGGCGGCCGACGCAGATACTCGTGAGGAGGGGATCAGTAACCTCCGGTACGGGTTCGACAACAACGCGCTCTACCTCGTGCCGCTTGGCTATCTCGCGCTTGGCCGGGCTTATGAGGCGGACGGGAAACCGGACTCCGCGGCCTTTGCCTACGGCCGGTTCGTCCGGCTGTGGGACAAGGCCGACCCCGAGCTTCAGGGCCGCGTTCGCGATGCGCGAGAGGCCCTCGAGCGGCTCACCGCGGAGCCGCGCTGACCGTGGATTCCCGCGAGCTGGGCCGCACCCTCATCGACATCTTCGGGCAGGGGTGGGCGCGCGGCAATGTGGACCTGCTGATGTCGGTGTTCGCCGGCGACATGGTCTTCGTGGAGACACCGTTCTCCGAGCCCCTGCATGGGGAGGAGGCGGTCCGGCGTTACTGGCTCGAGGTGCCGCTGCACCAGTCCGAGGTCGCCTTCTCCTCCGGCGAGATCTTCGCCGCCGGCCCCTGGTTCAGCACCGAGTTCAAGTGCGGCTTCCGCAGAAAGCGCACCGGCGAGTGGGTGGACGCCCGGGGAGCGATTTTCTGCGAGACGGACGGGGAGAAGATCACGGAGATGCGGATGTATTGGCATCGCTGGAACGGGGGGAAGGACACCAGCAAGCCCTGATCGCTGGTGTCACCGAGATGGTCCCCTTCGCTGCGCTCAGGGTGACATTAAGACGCCCAGGCCTAGCGACACCCCCTGGTATCATCCTGAGCGAAGCGAAGCAGGCCATCTTCCCCGATCGACTGGTGTCATCCTGAGCGTAGCGAAGGAGGCCATCTTCTCCGGGTCCCCTTCGTTAACCCACGCCAAGTGTCCACGTCATAAGAGCATGGAGGCCTCCCGGGAGGACGATCCGGGAACGAACTCCCTCGCTAAGTGGTTCAGAATTAAGAAGGTGGACGATGGCACGCGGTTCGCTTCGTCTGAGAGCACTAACCTAACACAGTGCCCCGTCTCAATTTCCAGTAAGGCAACAGCGGTTCCGGGAGGCGCCCCATGTCCCTCGCTTTGCTCCTTCCACTCCTCCTCGCGAGTGAGCCGGGCCGTCCGGCTGCCGCGACGGCGGACGATCCACCGATTCAGATCTGGATCGACAACGACGGACGGTTCCTTCGGGGTGACCGGGCCAGGGTGCACGTCCGCTCCGAGGACGACGGGTATCTCGTCGTGCTCCACGCCGATGCCGAGGGGCACCTACGTGTTCTGTTCCCGATCGATCCCACGGACGACAACTTCGTCCGGGGCGGCAAGAAGTACGAGGTCGAGGGCCGGGGTGGACGCGACGCGTTCGACGTCGGCGACCGGTCGGGACGCGGCTCGGTATACGCCGCGGTCTCCCGTTCGCCGTTCCGCTTCGACGAGTTCGTGCTCAGCGATCATTGGGACTACCGGGCCCTCGCGCCCAGGCAACTGGCTGAAGATCCCGAGCCCGAGCTGACCGAGCTGGTGCGCCGGATGGCGGCGGGGAGCTTCGACTACGACGTGATGAACTACTACGTCGTCGATCGCGTGGTGTACGCCAACGACTACTCGCATAACCGGTCCTACTACGGCGGCGGCTTCGACTACGATGACTTCGGCTGCGGCTACTATAACAGCTGCGGCGGCGGGCTCTCGGTGAGCCTGTTCTTTGGGCGTCCGTTCTACCGCCGGCACTATTACTCACCGTTTCACTACGCGTACGACCCCTACTACGACCCGTTCTTCTATGACCCGTGGTACTACCGGTCGTCCTACTATCGCCCGGCGTACTACTATCACCGGCCCTACTGGGGCTCGCCCTACTACTATCGGAACGTGGCGCGGCCCTATACCCCATACCGCTTCCGTGACCGGACCGTCGCCAACGCGGACTATCGCGACCGCCGCTACAGCTTCGGACGCGCCGTGAACACGGTGCACACCCCGCCGATCTCCCGCTTCGCGGAGCCTGACAACTCCTCGCCGGTCCGGCGTGCCGTGGACCGCCACGAGGGTGAGCGGCCGGAGGCGCCCGTCGCCCGCCGTGTCTCGGACCGGACCAAGTTCGGCGAGCGTCCGGAGGCGCGGGAGACCAGCGGGGGCAGGCGGAGCGCGGAGCCGCGGCAGAACACCGGCGGGTCCCGGTCCGCGGAGGGTCGCCGTGGCGAGCGCAGCAACAGCGAGTCCACTACCATCGAGGCTCGCCGGGCCCGGCCGCAGGAGACCCCGCAACCCGATCCCGATGTCCGGGGGCGGCGGGACAATCTGCCGGCGGACGTGAGTCCTCGGCGGGCCGTGGAGGATCGTCCTCGAAGCGAGCCGGCCCCGGTGCGTGAAGCACCCGCGCCCCGGCCGGAGCCCTGGTCGGAGCCGCGCTCCTCCGATCGAGACGAACGGAGTGGGGACGGCGGCAGGCAGGTTCAGCGGGCTCCTGCCTCCTCAGCCGGATCGGGGTGGAACGGCGGGGGGAATAGCGGGGGAGGTGGCGCCGCGAGCAGTCCTTCGTCAGGCGGTGGCCGCCGGCGTTAAGCAGACAGAGCGGAAGACAGAGCGGGCCCTCGGAAAAACATCCCGGGGCCCGCTCTACTTTCCGGCCGGCAACTGCAGTCAGATGGACTTGCGTCGGGCGTAATCCAGCCCCCACTCCAATAGCTCCGCGCTTCGAAGCCCGACCCGCATCGCCTGGTCGACGGCCTCCTCCTCCTCGAGGCCCTGGTCGAGCATGAGATAGGGGAGCAAGGCGCCGCCCACCCTGCTGCCACTTCCACAGTGCACGAACACTGGCGCATCGCCCGCCTGCCGCAGGATGCCGTGAATCCGATCCATGGTCGCGTCGGTCATGGTCCCAGGCCCCACGGGCACTACCACGTACTCCAGGCCGAGGCGCTGGGTGGTGGCGGGCTCGTCGAGCGGCCGCGGCTCCATGGGATCGCGGAG
>JACCRH010000257.1 GCA_013813675.1 Gemmatimonadales bacterium | reverse complement strand
CGCTCCGCCACCGCCTCCAGCGTCGGCAGCGCGGCGAGATCGTTGCCGAGCAGCACCGGGTCGGCCGAGGTGATCGTGAGGCCGGGGCCGGGGATGGGTGGAGCACCTCTGAGCCATTTAGGCTCCGCGCTCTGCTCGGGAGGCGTGTCCGGTGGTCCCGCGTCGAAAGCATCGACGGGACGCGGCTCGGAGCCTCTGCCCAGAATCACCTCCGCCCCTCCCAGCTCGGCCTGCTGAGTCAGATACCGCCGGCGCAGGTCATCCAAGAGACCGCTCCACGGCGTCGAAGATCGCCTCCGCCACTTCGCGCTTAGATTGCAGCGGAAGGATCTGGGGCGTGCCGTCACGTCCGATCACCGCGACCCGGTTGGTGTCGTGCTCGAACCCGGCCCCCGGCTCCAGCGCGTCGTTCACCACGATGAAGTCGAGATGCTTCCGCTCCAGCTTCGACCGCCCTTTGGCCAGGGCGTCTCCGGTTTCCAGCGCGAAGCCGACGATGATGCTGCCTGCTTTCCTGAGGTCGCGCGTCCCGCTGAGGATGTCCTCGGTCGGCTCCATCGGCACGGCGATCGCGCCGTCGATCCGCGACCGCTTGCTCGCGCTGGGGTCGCTGGGCCGGAAATCGGCCGGCGCGGCGGCCATCACCAGCACGTCCGCGCGCGGAAGCTCGCTCCGCACCACCGCCTCCAGATCGCTAGTGGTCTCCACCCGGCGGAGGGTGACACCCGGTGGCGGCGCGAGCGCGACCGGCCCGGAGACCAGCACCACCTCCGCTCCCCGCTCCCACGCGACCTCGGCCAGCCGGTAGCCCATCTTGCCGCTCGACCGGTTGGTCACCACCCGCACCGGGTCGATCGGCTCGCGGGTGGGACCCGCCGTCACCACCACCCGTCGTCCGGCGAGCTTGCCGCCGCCCCCGAGCAGCCGGGCGGCGTGGGCCAGGATGGTCTCCGGCTCACTCATGCGGCCAGGCCGCTCGGACGGCCCCTCCGCCAGAGCGCCGACCTCCGGTCCCACGAAGACGACGCCCCTCGCGCGGAGGCGCTCCAGATTGGCCTGGGTCTCCGGCCGGGCATGCATCTCGTCGTTCATCGCGGGCGCCATGAGCACCGGAGCGGTGCGGGCGAGGAGCAGCGTGGTGAGAACGTCGTCCGCCAGACCTTGGGCCATGCGGGCGAGGAGATGCGCGGTGGCCGGCGCGATCAGGATGAGGTCGGCGTCCTGAGGCAGCCGGATGTGCGCGAGCGCCCGGCCTGGCTCCCAGAGAGAGGTCAGCGCCGGGCGCCCGGTGAGCGACTCGAAGGTGACGGCCCCGACGAACTCGGCGGCGCTCCGGGTGAGCACCACGTCCACCCGGGCCCCCGCCTCAGTCAGCCGCCTGGCGAGAACGCAGCTCTTATAGCACGCGATCCCGCCCGACACGCCGAGGACGACGCGGCGGCCGGCCCACACCTCAGGCCTCGGAGCGGCGCCGGCGGACCAGCTTGTAGTTGAGCTCGCCGTCGGTCAGCGCCTGCAGCGCCTTGGTGGTGAGTTTCTCCCCCTGGTGCGCCAGTTGATCCTTGGGAAACTCGTTCAGGTAGCGGGCGAACTTCGCCGCGACCAGAACGCCGAGGTACTTGTTCCCGGCCTGCCTGGCGACTTCAGTGGGCGTGGTGATGCGCATGGGTGCGTGCTCCTTGGGCGATGCATGGTGATAACCGATTCGCGTGATGTCATCCCGAGCGCAGCGCTTGTCATCCCGAGCGCAGCGAGGGATCTTGCCCGGCGTGGCTCGAGTTCCGCGAGCAAGATCCCTCGCTACGCTCGGGATGACAACTCTCGCCCAATCAGATCTTTTCCACCGCCGCGACCACATCCTTCCGCAGCCGCCCGATGAACTTCGGGAGATCGTCCTGGCGCGACACCCGCCGCGCCTCCGCCTCGAGGATGGCGGCCAGTTGGGTCACCGCGACGGCCAGATCCTGATTGACCAGCGCGTAGTCGTACTCCGCCACCGCCGCCAGCTCGTCCGCTGCCCGCGTGATCCGCTCGCGCACTGCTTCGGGCGGCTCGGTGTTTCGCCCCTTGAGCCGGCCGATGAGCACCCCCGCCGAAGGCGGCAGGACGAACACCAGGACTGAGTTGGCGAACCCGGCCCGGATCTGCCGGGCGCCCTCGATCTCGATGTCCAGGACCGCGTGGCGGCCAGCGGCGAAGATCCGCTCGATCTCGCTGCGGAGGGTGCCGTAGAGATGTCCCCCGTAGGTGGCCGACTCCAGGAACTCGCCGGCCGCCTGCCGCCGGAGGAACTCTTCCCGAGTGATGAAGTAGTAGTCCGCTCCGTCCCGCTCCCTCTCCCGCATCGGTCGCGTCGTCGCCGAAACCGAGTACCCCAGATCATCTCGACCCTGCAACAGATTCCGCGCGATGCTGCTCTTCCCTCCACCCGACGGCGCGGAGAGCACCAGAAGGAAGGGCTTCACTCCAGGTTCTCGAGCTGTTCCCGGAACTTCTCGAGCTCCCCCTTCATCCCGATGACCTCGTGCGCGATGTCCGCGTCGTTGGCCTTCGCCCCCATGGTGTTGACCTCCCGGCCGAGCTCCTGCGCCAGGAACCCCAGTTGCTTGCCGGCCGGCTTCTCCGCCGTCAAGGCGGCGCGGGAGGCGGCCAGGTGAGCCCGAAATCGGACCAGCTCCTCGGTGATGTCGAGGCGGTCGGCCTGAAACGCCACTTCCTGAGCCAGCCGGGCATCGTCGGTGGCGCGCCCGTCGAGCAGTTCTGCGACCGCGGCGCGCAGGCGATCGCGCTCCCGGACCAACCGCTCCGGCGCACGAGCCGCGATTCGCCCCGCGGACGCCTCCAGAAGATCGAGCCGGTGGCGAAGCTCAGCGGCCAACGCATCGCCCTCCCGCGCCCGCATGGTGCGGCACTCCGCGGCCGCCTTGGCGACCAGGGGCTCGAGCTCGCTCCAGGAGACGTCCGCCGGACCGTCGCCGGCCAAGGAGAGCACGTCCGGCTGCCGCGCTACCAGCTCCAAGGTCACCTCGCCGCCGAGGCCCAGCGCTCCTTGAAGGTCCCGCAGCCGCTCGGTGACCAGGCGGGCTCGCTCGAAGTCCACCGTGAAGCCAGTGGCGCGCGCGGGGTACTCGGTCCACCTCCCTTGCACGGCCACATGCCCCCGATCGAACTCGCGGCGGAGGCGCTCCCGCAATTCGCCCTCGAGCCCGGCGAGCTCGCCGGGCAGCTTGGCTGCGAGGTTGAAATGCCGGTGATTGACAGTCCGGATCTCGAGTCTGATCCAGCCGCCTGCCACCGCGCCCTCGGCCGCGCCGAAGCCGGTCATGCTATAGGGCAGAGCACCCCCTGGTCCCGGGAAAGCCGGGAAACTTAGCGTCGAAGCCGGCGGGCTGGTAGGATGGGAAGCTGTGGGCGAGGTCCTGGTCGCTCATTGAGCGGACCGGCTGCGGACCGAGAAGGGGAGGGTTGGAACGAAAGGGGGAGCCGACGATTGTTGTCATCCTGAGCGAAGCGAAGGAGCCATGCTC
>JACCRH010000161.1 GCA_013813675.1 Gemmatimonadales bacterium | reverse complement strand
CCGGTAAAGAGCACCTGGCCCAGGTGATAGTCGCCGTGGATCCTGATCCGCAACATCGGGATCTTCCGGTCCATCACCGCCCGCGCCTGCTTCAGCAGCGAATCCTCCAGGGCGAGGACCGCGCGGGCCTCCTCGCGGAGCGGCTCCGGCAGCGTGCTGAGCCGCCGCCGCAGCAGATCGAACGTGGTGCGGGCGTTGGAGCGGAGCGACTGGTAAATGGAGCGGCGGTAGAGCCCGGTGAACGCCTCCGCCGTGAACGCCGGGTTCTCCCGGTCGCGGGCCAGCGCGAGGTGGAACTCGCCGGTCCGCTGGCCCAACAGGCGGGCCTGGGTCATGTAGCCCCCCGCCACCTCCTCCAGAACCGGCGGGGGCTCCATCTCCGCGAGCTCGAGCAGCGGCACCGGGGCCAGCTCCGCCTCGGTGGGCTGGATCGAGGAGACCAGCGCGCGCTCGAAGAACCGGCTGAGCGCGTTGAGCGTGAAGGTCCAGGCATCGCCCTCGCTGGGCACGAACTGGTGCAAGACGCCCAGGGTGATCGGCTCGGCGTTGCGGGTGCGAAGCTCGAGTCCGCCGGCGAGCAAGGGCACCCGCCGGAAATCGGTATGCTCGGTGAGATAGCGGCCCAGCTCCAGATCGGGATTGAGCCCCGCCTCGGCCTTGCGGAACAGTTTGAAGAGCAGCCGATCACCCAGATTGACCGACGTGTTGGATTGCTCTCCGCGCAACATCGATGTGCGGAGCACCTCGTCCTCGCCCCGCACGGCGGCGAATGCCCGGGTCCGGCTGCCCACCAGCTCGCCCCGGCCGGCGCGCCAGTGTTTCTTGCGGCCCATACCGTCCACCAGCGCGTTCACGAACCCGTCGTCGGCCATGGCGTCGTACAGCAGGCCGCCGCCCTCGCGCGACAGGATGATGGAGTGGGGCGACGCCACCGCGATCTCGCGCGCCCGATCGCCATCGGCATACGCCAGCGGCAGCACGTAGTGCTCGGCGTCGGCGTCGAGATAGCGCACCTCCACCAGCGACACCAGCACGTCATGCTCACCCACCGGGACCGGGATCGAGCGCACCACCGAGGCCGAGGTGATCTCCCGGGCCTTGCTGCGGAACCAACGGCTTGCCCGCAGGTAGGTGGGGAGCAGGTCCTCCAGCACGTCCCGCTCCTCGCCCCGCACCAGCTCTTCCCAGCTGCCACTGAAGCTCACCGCCGGCGCCCTGAACTCCCGCGTCTCCCGTCCCGAGCCGGGGGCGCCGGTCGGAAGCAGGAACCAGTAGAAGGCATACGGATTGAGCGTGACCAGATAGGGCGTCACGCCGATCGGAGGGAATGGGGTGCGGCCGAACATCTCGATCGGCGCCACCCCTTGCAGGTCCGTCAGGTCGAGCTCGACCGCCTGGGCGTAGCGCGACAAGTTGGCGACCACGAGGATCCGCTCGTCCTCGTGCTCCCGGACGAACGCCAGTACCCGGCCGTTATCCGGAAAGAGAAACCGCAGCGTGCCCCGGCCGAAAGCGCGGTACTGGCGGCGCAGTCCGATGATGTGCTTCATCCACCAGAGCAGCGAATGCGGGTTGTTCTGCTGCGCGTCGACGTTCAGCGCCTCGTAGTGATACTCCGGATCGATGATGACCGGGGAGTAGAGTTTCTGCGGATTGGACTGGGAGAATCCGGCGTTTCGGTCGGGACTCCACTGCATCGGGGTACGGACCCCGTTCCGGTCGCCCAGGTAGATGTTGTCGCCCATCCCGATCTCGTCACCGTAATACACTACGGGCGTCCCCGGGAGCGAGAAGAGCAGCGCGTTCATCAGCTCGATCCGGCGCCGGTCGTTGCCCATCAGCGGCGCGAGGCGGCGGCGGATCCCGAGGTTGATCCGTGCCTGGGGGTCGCTGGCATACACCCGGTACATGTAGTCCCGGTCTTCGTCGGTGACCATCTCCAGGGTCAGCTCGTCATGATTCCGCAGGAAGACCGCCCACTGCGAGGTCTCCGGAATCGCCGGTGTCTGCTGAAGGATGTCGACGACGGGAAAGCGGTCCTCCATCTGCACCGCCATGAAGAGCCGCGGCATCACCGGAAAGTGGAACGCCATGTGGCACTCGTCGCCGTTGCCGAAGTAGGCCACGGCGTCCTCCGGCCACTGGTTGGCCTCGGCGAGCAACATCCGGTTCCGGTACTTGGCGTCGAGCCGGCGGCGCAGGTCCTTGAGGAAGGCGTGGGTCTCCGGCAGGTTCTCGCAGCTGGTGCCTTCCCGCTCGTAGAGATACGGCACCGCGTCGAGACGCAGCCCGTCCACGCCCAGCCGAAGCCAGAAGTCGAGGGCCGCGAAGGTCGCCTTCTGAACCGTCGGATTGTCGAAGTTCAGGTCGGGCTGGTGGGTGTAAAAACGGTGCCAGTAGTAGGCGCCCGCCTCCGGGTCCCACGTCCAGTTGGAGCGCTCAAAGTCCTTGAAGATGATCCGCGCATCCTGGTAGCGGTCGGCGGTGGGGCTCCAGACGTAGAAGTCGCGGGCTCGGGAGCCCGGCCGCGCCCGGCGGGCCCGCTGGAACCAGGGGTGCTGATCCGAGGTGTGATTGATCACCAGTTCGGTGATGACTTTGAGGTCTCGCTTGTGGGCTTCCCGCAGGAAGGCCTTGAAATCCTGCAGGGTGCCGTACGACGGATTCACGTCGTTGTAGTCGGCGATGTCGTAGCCGTCGTCCTTGAGCGGGCTGGGATAGAACGGCAGCAACCACACCGCCGTCACCCCCAGATCCTTCAGGTAGTCGAGCTTTTCGGTGAGCCCGGCGAAATCGCCGATCCCGTCCGCGTCACTGTCCCGAAAGGCCCTGATGTGAAGCTGATAGATGATCGCATCGCGGTACCACCCGGTCTCCTCGGTCATCCGCCGCCTCCCTCGCCACCGGCCACGCGCCAGATGTAGCCCGCCCTCACGGCAGGATCGAAGCGCACGGGCTGCCGGGCCCCCTTCCAACGAAGCCGCTCTCCAGTCAGCAGGTCTTCGACCTCGTAAGTCGCGTTTTCGCCGATGCCGAGCCGCTCGAGCGGCACGGCCAGCTCGGCCTCGACTGCCTCCCGCGGGTTCAAGGAGACGGCACCGAGCAGATCCCGGCCCCAGGCGCCCTTGAGATAGAAGAGTACGTCCGGGTGGCCGCTCTCGTGAAAGCTGAGGTTGGTGATGCTCTGCAGCGCCGGCTCGCTCCGGCGGATCTGGTTGAGCCGGGCGATGTCGGGATCCAGGTTGCCGGGCGCGGTCCAGTCACGCACCCGCACCTGGTACTTCTCGGAATCGAGATACTCCTCGCTCCCCTCCCGCACCGGCAGGTTCTCGCTCAGCTCGAAGCCGCTGTAGATGCCGTACAGCGGGGACAGCGTTCCGGCCAGCAGGAGGCGGGTGCGGAAGGCCGGCGGTCCGCCGAGCTGGAGATATTCATGGAGGATGTCCGGCGTGTTGGCGAAGAAGTTGCCTCGGAAGAAATCGGCCGTCTCCGGCGCGCTGAGCTCGGTCAGGTACTCGGCCAGCTCCGCCGCGGTGTTGCGCCAGGTGAAGTAGGTGTAGGACTGGGTGAACCCGAGCTGCGCGAGCGTGTACATCCGCTTGGGACGGGTGAACGCTTCCGCGAGGAAGACGGTGTCCGGGTGCTCCCGCTGCACCTCTCCTATCATCCATTCCCAGAAGGCGAACGGCTTGGTGTGGGGGTTGTCCACCCGGAAGGTGCGCACACCCTGGGCGATCCAGAACAGGAAAATGTCGCGGCAGGCATCCCACAGCGCCTCGCGCTGATCGCACCAGAAGTTGATGGGATAGATGTCCTCGTACTTCTTGGGCGGATTCTCGGCGTACTTGATGGTGCCGTCGGGCCGGATGAAGAACCAGTCGGGATGCTCCCGCACCCAGGGGTGGTCGGGCGAGCACTGCAGCGCATAGTCGAGCGCTACCTCCAGGCCGAGCGAGCGGGCGGTGGCCACGAAGTGCCGGAAGTCCTCCAGCGTGCCCAGCTCGGGGCTCACCGCGGTGTGACCGCCGTGTTCGTTGCCGATGGCCCATGGGCTGCCGGGATCGCCTTTCCCGGCCTTCAGCGCGTTGTTGGGGCCCTTGCGGTGGGTGTGTCCGATGGGATGGATCGGCGGGAGGTAGACCACGTCGAATCCCAGAGCCGCGATCCGAGGCAGGGAGGCTTCGGCGTCAGCAAACGTGCCGTGCCGCCTGGCATCGGAAGTCGCGGAACGTGGGAAGAACTCGTACCACGCGGCGAAGCCGGCTTCACGTCGATCAACCCGAACCCGGTATCGCCGATCGGAGCGGGTCACGCCGTAGGGTTGGCCATGAGCCGTCATCAAGACCTGCAGCTCGACCGAGAGCGCGGCCGACACGCGAACCCCGGGGTCGGCCGACGGGTCACCCAACACGGCAGTGTAGTGGGCGAGCCGACCGTGATCGGTGCCTCGAGCGTGAGGTTCGGCCTCGCGGACCTGGTCGGCGCCTTCCAGCAGCTCCGAGCCGACGTCCTGCCCCGCTCCCACCTTCTTGTCCAACTCCCCGCGCCAGGTGGCGAAGCGGTCGATCCATCCCTCGACCATGAAGCGCCACTCGCCTGGCCGATCGAGCGACAACGTCGCGTACCACCGGTCGTCCTCGAAGGAGTACGTCATCGGCGTGGACGCAGGACGCCGCTCGCCCGGCGCGCGGCATAGCACCCGGGCGGCGAGCACGTCATGTCCATCGGTAAAAATGTCGGCGCCGACCCGCAGCTGATCTCCCACCAGTCGCTTCACCGCGTACCGGCCATCCCTCAAGGCCGGCGCGATACCACTCACGACAAGGTGGGGCGGCGTGCGGTCCGGATCGCCGTCGATGGCGCGTCCCGGTTCCATGAAACCCAACGTAAGGCTGTCCGTTGCGGGCCACTACCCCCGTGAAGCAATCGCGGCGGGTGACCCCCATCCCACCGATCGGCCGACCGCAATGCCGTCCGGGCTCAAGCGCCGGCATCAGGAGGCACCGCGGCGCCTCATCGTGCGGATGCGGGCGAGGGACCGAAGCACCACGAGCAAGGTGACGACGGTCCAGACCGCGGTGTAGCCGATCTTGACGGGATGGCGGGCGGCATCGATCTGAAAGAGGAAGAATCCGGCAATGAAGAGCGCGTCCACCATCAACACCGAGGCCAGCAGCAGAAACAGCTCACGCTTCATTGCGGAGGCTGGGTCCGGAGGGGAGCAGCGTAGCGCACCAGGCGACCTCGATCTCCAACCGCTCGATCTCTACCTTGTTCTCGGCCAGGCACTCGTACAGGTCGCGTCCGGCAGTGGTGGTCTGGAGGGTGGTCATCACCTCTCGGAGACCTTCCAGCTCGTAGGTCAGAAGCTGGTGATACCGGACGGCCGCCTCGGGGCGGAGGGGGGCCAGGCGGCGCAGCTCGGCCTTCCGGTCCAAGGTGTGCTCGATCGAGTGCCGCGCCGCGTAGTCCTCCATCATGATCCGCGGGCGGCGCCGCTCGATGGGAGGATTGAGGAACGACAGTCTCCGCCGATGGTGGCTGCGGAGTCCGTCCAGCGTCTTGAGGAGATTGCGGAGGAGCGGCATCACGTCCGTACCTCGCACGGTGTGACGGTCCGGGCGCTACTTCCGCTCCTGCCAGACCGACCGGAGGTAGAGTGCGCCGGCCAGGAGCATGAGTCCCGCGATGACCGATCCCGGACCGCCGTAGTTCTCATAGCTGAATGGCACGCCGTGCGGTCCGGCCGCGCCGCGGACCGCGCTCAGCACACCGAGCGCGATGCCGACCAGGCCGAGCAGGGCGAGAAGGAGGAACAGGTGCCGCATCGAATCTCCAGGTTGGCATGGGGTCCCGGACGCCATGCACGAAACCCAGGCGTGGCGCCGTGGGCAAGCCCACCGGCCTTCAAGGGATGCCGCGCTGGCGGTTGGCCTGGTCGGCGGCGCGCTCTAGGCGGGCGGCCACAAAGTCGGGCAGGTCGAGGATGGGCCGGATGAGGGAAAGTCCCTCCGTGGAGCGCCGGGTGAGCGCACCGGTGATCACCAACGCGGCGAGGTGGGTGCCCGCCACGCTGGGATGGAACCGATCCCCGGCGAACGCCGCGGGTGTCCCCTCGGCATGCACCGCGCGGAGTGCCTCACCGGCGGGCAGCAGCATACCGCTCACCGCCACCGCCGCGTCGGTGTAAGACTGGGTTACCGCGTCCCAGGGTTGCCGCCGGATTGCGGATGGGTGCGCGCCCTACGCGCGGCACGTGGCGGCGGATTCACTAGCGACCGGCCCGCGCGGTGCAGCCGGATGCAGCGAGCCCCGCGCCAGCGCATGGAACTTGCCCCTCAAAGCCGCCGGTCGCGCAATCGCCGGCAGACCTCATCTCATCTTCCATCCCGTCGAGGGTTGCATGCGCCACGCCCTGGCCGTCCTCTCCTTAGCCCTTGCAGGCTGCGGCAGCACCGGGGATCCGGTGGGACCGGTTGGCGGCGATCCGCCGCCGGGAGGCCATCCGCCAGCCCCCCCGGCTCCAGGCACACTGCCGAGCCTCGGAGGCTGCCAGATCTTCCCCGCGGACAATGCCTGGAACCGCGACGTGAGCAGGGACCCCGTGCATCCCAACTCTGCCGCGCTGCTGGCGCAGATGGTCCCCGAGAGCTCCATCCATCTCGATCTGGGAACCACCGAGCAATTCTACGGGATCCCCTACAGCGTGGTGCCGACCGACCAGCCGCTGGTGCCGATCACCTTCGGCACCGGCGGCGCCGACTACTCGGACGAGAGCGATCCGGGCCCGATGCCGATTCCGCTCGAGGTACACATCGAGGGCGGCAGCGACGAGGAGCCCGACCCCGGGTCGGGTGACCGGCATGTGCTCGTCATTCGCCAGGGGGACTGCCGGCTCTTCGAGCTGTACAACACGGTCCGCACCGGATCGGGATTCCAGGTGAGCTCTTCGGCGGTATGGGACCTCACCACCAATCACACCCGGCCGGCCGGCTGGACCTCGGCCGACGCGGCGGGCTTGCCGATCCTCCCGGGTCTGCTCAAGTACGAGGAGGTCGCGGCCGACCGTCTGCACCACGCGCTGCGGTTCACCATACCCCGCGTGCGCCGGGCCTACACCGCGCCCGCGAGTCATTGTGGGCAGCACGACGATGATGCTTTGCCACCTTACGGCACACGGGTGCGGCTCAAGGCCGGCTTCATCCTCGATGGCTATAGCGGGGACGCGTTGGTCCTGCTCACGGCGATGAAGCGGTACGGGCTGATGCTGGCCGACCAGGGCAGCGCCTGGTACGTGACTGGAACGGCCAATCGGGCTTGGGAGAACGCGCTCGATCAGCTGCGGGAGATGCGGGTGCGCGGAAGCGACTTCGAGGTGCTCGCGTCGGGTCCGGTCACCGTCTGCTAGTTGCTGAGCCGGACATTCGTCGCCCGCTGTCACCCGGAGCGCAGCGAAGGGGGCCATGCAGACATGGTTCCCTTCACTGCGTTCAGGGTGACAACGATGCGGCCGACTCCCGCTCGCCAGCTCGCTGAAACGCCAACACCAGCAGTATGGCACCGCAGCTGATTGCCACATCGGCGACGTTGAAGGTCCAGAACCGCAGGTTGCCGACTCCCACGTCAATGAAATCGACCACGCCCCTGGGCGAGCGGAGGCGATCGAGCAGGTTGCCCAGCGCTCCGCTGGCGATCAGCGCGAGCCCCGCGGCGGCGAGGCGGTCCCCGGGCAGAGTCTGGCGATACATGTGCCCCAGAATGGCCAGCGCGCCGAGCGCGAGCAGCGAAAATCCGAGACGCGAATGGACCCCCAGCGAGATGCTCATCGCGGCGCCGGGATTGTACGCCAGCGTGAGGCGCACCAGCTCGCCGACGAATTCATGGGGCACGTTGGCGGGCACCAGATGGGTCTCGGCCGCGCGCTTGGTGCCGCAGTCGGCCAGGAGCACCAGGAGAAAGAGCGGCCAGAACCGGCGGGCCTTCGGGGTCCACGACATCACCGGGCTCCCGCTCCAGGTCAGTCCGTCACCGGTCGCGCGGTGGCCAGCTCCGCCAGCCGGACAGCATCCACCCCGCGGGAGCTTCTGGTGACCAGCCGGCGGTGGTAGTCGAGCTGCCCCAGGTGATAGGCGAAATGGCTCACCAGGTGAATCAGGTACTCTCCCGTCGCCACCCGCATCCCCCCCACGATCTCCGGAAAGTCCAGTTCCAGGCTGTCAGCAGTGACTTTGGCCGCGGCCGAGCGAACGGCGGCCCGCGCAGCATCGATCTCCCGCAGGAGGGTGACGCGGGGCACGTCCCGAGCGGAGAACTCGGCGGCCCGGTCGCGCACGAAGCCGGTGTCGGCGAGGCGCGAACCGAGAAAATGCTGGATGTTTCCAGTCAGGTGGAGCACCAGTGTCCCCGCGGAATTGATGATTCCCTCCGGCGTCTGCCAGAGCGCGGCGTCATCGGGGTACGCCGCCACCTCCCGGGCAAGCGCCTGAAGATCGCGGTCCAGGATCGCCGCCGTCGCCGCTACCCACATCTCTTCTCCCTCCTCATCGCCCCGCCCGCAGGCCGATGGGCCATTGGATTCGCCGCGGCTCGCGGGGAGCGCCCCAGGCCGCCTTCAAGCCTTCGGCCAGCTCCCGCAAGGGGTCGCTTCCGGTGACCTGCCGGCACCGCGCCACGGCCGACCACGTGCCGACATAGCCCAGCAGTTGCGCGAGGTTCCACTCGGCCGACATCTCGGGCGGTTCCAGCGCGATCTCCTCGAACGGAAACCGGAGCGTGCGATAGCCGGTCTCCACCCAGCGGCGCTCAGGCGCCCAGAACGGCCCGATCACCCTGGTGTAGAAGTCGCCCAGAATTTCGTCCACCGCTCCGTCGTCGACCCGCAGGTTGCCATAGGTCCACACCACCACCAGGCCGCCGGGCTGGAGAACCCGGCGGGCCTCGGCGTAGAACTGGGGCAGATCGAGCCAGTGCAACGCCTGGGCGACCGTCACCGCTCCCACCGACCGAGAGGCCAGCGGCGCGGCCTCGGCCCGCGCCACGACGTAGCGGACGCGCTGATGCGGAGACGCGGCCTGCAGCTGCTCCCGGCTGGCGTCGCTGGCGACGACGGATTGGAAGTGCGTTACCAACCCCCGGGCGGCCTGACCCGTGCCGGTGGCGCAATCCCACACCCGTTCGCGGAACGGAGTCGCGGCCGCGATCGCGGCGAACAGGGCGTCGGGATAGCGCGGCCGGAATTCGGCGTAGCCTGCCGCCAGCCGGGAGAAATGATCGGCGAAGTCGCGCACCGATCATTCTCAGGCGCCGGGCGAGGATTCCACCACCCTCAGATCCACCGCTTCACGGGGAACCTCGACCCCGCGAAGCAACAGCTTGACCAGACGCGCGGTGCCACGGGTTTGCACGTGAATGCCGATGCAGCGGCCTGTGGGGTCGAGCGCGACCTGCGTGGTGCCGGGAAGGCCGAGCGCCGCCCGTGCGCGGGGAAGCATCTCCTCGAGCGCAGGCGCGGCAATCCGGCCATTGCAGGGTTTGGCGGAGCCGTCGGCCCCCGACGTCAGGGCAAACGTGGAGATGGCGAGCAGGGAAAGCGCGAGCGAGCGAAGCATGGAGCCCTCCGGCTGAGGTTCTGCGTGGAAATTACCTCAATCGCTCAGAGCGCCGCGAGGCATTCGATCTCGACTCTCGCTCCGAGCGCCAGACCGCTGGCGCCCATCGCGCTGCGGGCCGGCAGATGATGGGGGAAGTACGTCACGTATACCTGGTTCATCGCGCCCCACTCGCTCATGTCCGCCAACATCACCAGGCAGCGTACCACCCGGTCCATGGACGAGCCGTTCCGTTGTACCACCGCGCGGATGTTGTCCATCGTCTGTCGCGTCTCCGCCGCGATGCCCCCGGGGACGAGCTTCCCCGTGCTGTCGGCGCCGATCTGGCCGGAGAGATACAGCATCCCGTCGATCCGGACCGCGGCCGAGAAGGGAAGCCGCATGTTTCCCGCCACCGGAACGTAGCTTGGCTCCCGGGCCGGCTGCCGCGAAGGATCTCGCTCTCCCCCGCAACCGGTGAGCAGTGTCATCAGCCCCAGGACGACCATCCCGGCTCGGCGCGACTCGGAGGACGGGCGCATGGTGGGGTCAGCGTCCCGTTGGAGTAGGACACTGCGTGGCGCCCACTTCCAGCACCGGAGACAACAGAATCAGCCGATCCGCGCTCACACGGTCGCTGGCGCCGTCGGGCAGTCGCAGGTACCAGGCGCCGGGCGCGGTGTGCTCGCTGATTCCCAGCAGTGTGCCGCCGACCTCCCGTGCCACTGCGGAGCGTTCGCTCGACGTCGTGGCGGGCCGGAACCTCACGACCAGGAGGCCGGCCGGTGTGCCAACCGAGCCCGCACAGGCCGCGGCGAGCGCACTGTCCACCGGAGCGGGAGGAGGGGCCGGCCGGGGGCGCGCCGCGCTATCC
>JACCRH010000148.1 GCA_013813675.1 Gemmatimonadales bacterium | reverse complement strand
AGGCTGCCCGGCGCGCTGCCCTCGCTCGACACCGAGGCGGTGCTGGCGCACGTCGCCGAGCAGCGGGCCGGCTGGCCGGTGGCCGAGCTCTCCGACGTGCTCCGCGCGCTGGACGAGGCACGGTTCGGCAACGGCGCCCTGCCCGATGCCATGGGGCTGGCGCGCTGGGCGGCCGACATCGAGCCCCGGCTGGTGCAGGAGGCCGCGTGAGCTTCGCTCGACCGGCGCTGCTGCTCCTGCTGCTGGCGATTCCCCTCTGGGCGTGGCGCCGGCGCCGGCAGGATGTGCCCGCGGCACGATTCAGCGATGTGAGTCTTCCCGCCGCGGTTTCCGCCAACCGCTGGTGGGTGGTCCTGCCGCCCGTGTTTCGCGCCGCCGCGTTGGCCGCGCTGGTCCTCGCCGCGGCGGGGCCGCGGGTCGGGGGAGACACCATCGAGATGAAGCAGGAGGGGATCGCGATCGTCATCACCATCGACATCTCGAGCAGCATGCTGGCGGAGGATTTCGCTCCCTCGAACCGGCTGGAGGTCGCCAAGCGGCAGGCGGTGGGCTTCGTCCGGGGGCGGTCGGCCGACCGGATCGGCCTGGTGGCGTTCGCCGGGGAGGCGCTGACCCAGGTGCCGGTAACGCTGGACTATCCCGTCATCGAGCAAGCGGTGATGGATCTCAAGATCGGGAGCCTGGAGGACGGCACCGCGATCGGCAGCGGGCTCGCCACCGCGGTCAACCGGCTCCGGCGGTCGCCCGACAAGTCCAAGGTCATCCTCCTGCTCACCGACGGTGAGAACAACAAGGGGCTGATCGATCCGCGCACCGCGGCGGCGACCGCCGCGGCCTTCGGCATCAAGGTCTACACCATCGGCGTCGGTACCATCGGCGAGGCGCCGATCCCGACCGGCCGGGGACTGGGCGGCTTCCGCTACGAGCTGCTGCCGGTGCGGATCGACGAGCCGCTCCTCAAGGAGATCGCGGCCAAGACCGGTGGCCGATACTTTCGCGCCCGTGACAGCGAGGCGCTGAGCCGGATCTTCCGCCAGATCGACGCGCTGGAGAAGACCCCGGTGCAGGTGACGCGGTACACCCGCTACGACGAGGCCACCCGCCCGCTCATCCTGCTCGGGCTGGGCGCCCTGGCGCTGGAGCTGCTCATCGGGAGCACCCTGGTGGTGCGGGTGCCGTGATCTTCGACTTTCCTCTCCTTCTCTTCCTGGCGCCCGCCGTCGCCCTGGCCGTCGGGTTCGCCGCCTGGCTGGGCCGGGGCCGCCGAATCCGGCTCGCCCGGCGCTGGTCGCCGGCCCTGGCCAAGATGGCCAAGGCCCGCGGCGGCTGGGCGCCCCTCCTCCTGGCGGCGGTAGCGTTGCTGGCGATGGTCGGCCTGGCCGGTCCCCGCATGGGAACAACCGAGATCACGACCGAGACCCGCGCGCTGAGCTTAGTGCTCGCGGTGGACATCAGCCGGTCGATGCTGGCGGAGGACGTCTCGCCCAACCGTCTCCAGCGGTCGGTGCGGGAGGCGCGGCGCCTCATCGACGACCTCGACGGCGACCGGTTGGGGCTGGTCGCCTTTGCCGGGCAGAGCTACATCCTGGCGCCGCTCACCGTGGACGGCAGCGCCATCCGGATGTACCTGGACGCGCTCGATCCCGACCTGGCCAGCAGCGGCGGCTCCAACCTGCGCGCCGTGCTCGCCCAAGGCGCCCAGTTGCTCGGAGCCACGACCGAGGCGGCCGATCGGGTGCTGGTGCTGTTCACCGACGGCGAGGCGCACGACACCCTGCCCGATATCGTCGGACAGGCGGAGGCCCTCAAGGATGTCGGGGTCAGGCTCGTCGTCGTGGCCGAAGGCCGGCCGGATCCAGTGCGCATTCCCATCCGCGACTCCGCCGGCACCCTCACCGAGTACAAGCAGGATGCCGATGGCGCCGTGGTGCAGACCCGCCGCCGGGACGATGTCCTCCAGGCGATGGTGGACGCGGCCGAGGGCACCCTGGTGCCGAGCGAAGTGGCGGACCAGGCGGGCGCCGTGCGCGAGCTGGTCGCCGCGATGAAGCGCAGCCCCTCCTCGGAGACGCGGACCGCCGACCTGGTGCCTCGCGCGTGGATTCCCGTGCTGGCTGCCGCGCTGCTGCTCCTCCTGTACACCCTGGCTCGGCCGGGCCCGGCCCTGGTCGCCCTGGCGGGCATCCTCATGGGGCCGGGCTCCGCGGCGGCCCAGCGTCCGGCGGCAGGGGACCGCGCCCTCGCCGCCGGAGACCCGGCGGGCGCCGCGGCGGCGTTTCTGGCCGAGGCGGCACGGGGAGCGGCTCGAGATACCGCGTTCTACAACGCCGGGACCGCCGCGCTGGAGGCGGGACGGCTCGAGGTGGCACGGGGCGCATTGACGGAAGCCGCGAAGTCGCTGGACCCCGCGCTGCGCTACCGGGCGCTCTACAACCTCGGACTGGTGGGACTGCTCGCGGCCGATGCCGACACGACGCGAGAGCAGGAGTTCCTGGAGGATGCGGTGGACCGGCTCCGCCAGGCTTTGCTGTTGGAGCCTTCCTCGGCGCGGGCCAAGTGGAACCTCGAGCTGGCCGACCGGCGCCGTCCACCGCCGCCCAGTGGAGGTGGCGGCGGCGGAGGTGGCACCCCGCCACCGACCGGAGGGGGCGGTCAGCCCCAGCAGCAACAGCCAGGCGAGACCCGGCGCGCCGGACTGTCGCAGAGCCAGGCGGAACAGATCCTCAACTCCATGGAGCGGCGCGAGCGGGAGACGCGCGCGGAGCAGCAGCGCCGCCTGCAGGCCGGGTCGGCCGGCGGAGTGAAGGACTGGTGATCGCCCTCCTGCTCGCGGCGGCCCTGGTCCAGGGTGGCGGGCCTGCGCTCCACGCGGCGGTGGACGACGACCGGGTCTCGGTGGGTGAGGACCTGGTGTACACTCTGCGCGCGGTGAGCCGCAGCCGCCTGCCGATGCACGTGAGTGTCGCGCCGATCAATGGCCTGGAGATCGTGTCGCGAAGCGAGCGCACCGAGGTTTCGCGGGGACCCGATCCGTCGCGCACCACCGTGCTGGAGGCCCGGCTACGGGCGGTTCGTCCCGGGCGATGGCAGGTAGGACCCGCGCGGGCGGTGCAGGGAACCGACACCGTCGAGGCCCCCGCGATCGTGGTGGATGTGACCGCGAGCCGGGCGGCCACCGCGTCCAGCTTGAGCCCCCGGCTCAAGCGCCTGCTCGAGCGGGCCCGCCCACCCTCTGCCGGACATGCCGCGGTCGACCTGCTGGTGTCCGCCGATTCGGTTCGCGTGGGTGAGCAGGTGGACGTGGTGACCGCCGCGTGGTTCCCGAGAGATCTGCGGCTGCAGCTCCGCCGGCCACCGACCCTGCAGCCGCCGGTCATCGACGGGGTCTGGAGCTATCCGCAGGCCACTCCGCCTGGAATCGCGGCGACGCGCAGCATCAACGGCCGGTGGTACGATCTCTTCGTCGCGCATCAAGTGGTCTTCCCGCTGCTTCCGGGGACGGTCTCCATCCCCCGTGCCACCCTCAAGTACAGTACGCCGGTCGCGCTTCAGTTCTTCAGCCAGGAAGAGCGGTTCGCGTTGAGCAGCCGGGCGGACACCCTGTCGGTGCGCGCCCTTCCCGAGGCGGGACGACCCGCAAATTTCACCGGTGCGGTCGGGTCTGGACTCGAGCTCGATCGCCGGGTCACGCCTGCCACCGCCCGGGTGGGGGAAGCCGTGGCGGTCGAGCTGTCACTCGCCGGCGAAGGCAACACCGCGCTCTGGCCGGCGCCCGAGCTGCGCTGGCCGCCGGGGGCCAGAGCATACAGCGACCGGGTCGATGAGAAGGTCGGCTCGACGGACGGGCGGATCGGCGGGACCAAGACTTTCCGCTATCTCGTAGTTCCTGATTCGGCAGCGGTGCTCGCGCTGCCGGCCGTGAGCTACGTCTACTTCGACCTGGCAGCGAATCGTTTCCTCACCGCCGCGGTGCCGGCGGCGGCGGTCCCCGTCGCGGCAGGCGGCGAGGCTACGGCGTCGACCGCGCTGCCGCCCGCGCTGCTTCGGGGCGGGAGCGTGCCGGTCGCCTGGCGGCTGGGGCAGGGGATTCCCGACTGGGGCTGGATCCTTCTCCTGTTGGCGCCGCCAGCCGTGCTTGCGCTGCGCGCCCGATCGCCCTTCCGCCAGCGCCGGCCCGCGCATGCGCCGGCTGGTGATCTGAAGTCCGCCGAAGAGGAGCTCGACGCCGTCGTACGGACGCTGGTTCCCGATCCCCAGCGCCGTACCGGGCCGGGACTGGCGGCGGCGGTTCGCGCCGCAGGAGCCGACGCCGCTCTCGCCGCCCGGGTCGCCGCCGCTCGCGAGCGCCTGCTGGCGCGGCGATACGGACCGGCAGCGGCGGGGCGAACCGAGGATCCCGCGCTTGCCGTCGAGGTAGGCGACCTGGTGCGGCGGCTGGGCGGATCGCTGCGTGGCTGGGCCGGGCGTGGCGCGGCGATGGTGCCACTGGTGGCGACGCTCTGGTCCAGCGCACTGCCGGCCCAGGCGCCTTCACCCGAAACGCTCTACCAGGAAGGCTCGCTACGCGCGTCGGCCGAGGAGTTCGCCCGGCGCACCGGCCGGGAGCCGGCCGTGGCCGCGCACTGGTACAACCTCGGCGCCGCCTACTACCGCCTGGGGCAGAACGGCCGCGCCAGGGCTGCGTGGCTGGAGGCGCGCCGCCTGACGCCACGATCCGGTGCGGTCACCCAGGCTCTCCGCCTGACGCCTCCGCCCGACGGCACTTCGGCTCGGTGGAGCTGGACCCCGCCGGTGAGCTCCGAGGAGCTGTTGGTGCTCGGAGCTCTGGGGTGGGTCGCCGGATGGTTCGGCTGGACCCTCCGGCCGCGGGTGCGCGAGCGCTGGTTGGTTCTCCTGGTGTTCTCCGCCGCCGCGATGATCGCGGGGCTGGGACTTCGCCGGTGGCTCCGGGAGCCGCTGGCGATCGTGCTGGAGCGTACCACACTCCGGCTCTCCCCCCACGGACTGGCCCCACCGGTGATCCCGCTGGAGTCGGGAAGCGCGGTCCGCATCCTCCGGCAGTCACCGGGATGGGTCATGGTCGAGGCCCCCGGAGAGCAGCGGGGCTGGCTCGCCGACGGGGCGGTGGCCGCCGTCGGCGGCTAGATTCTCGCGATGGCCCGCCACATCGCCATTCTCCCCGACGCCGTCGCCGACCAGATCGCCGCCGGTGAGGTAGTCGAGCGCCCCGCCTCGATCGTGAAGGAGCTGGTGGAGAACGCGCTCGATTCGGGCGCCCGTCACGTGCGGGTGGAGCTCGAGCAGGGCGGCAAGACGCTGGTGCTGGTCAGCGACGACGGCAGCGGCATGGGTCGGGAGGACGCGGTACTCGCGCTCGACCGCCACGCCACCAGCAAGGTGAAGAGCGTCGCCGATCTGGTGGGCGTCAGCACCTTCGGATTCCGGGGCGAGGCGCTGCCGGCAATCGCATCGGTCTCCCGCTTTACCCTCGCCACGTCCGAAGGGGATGGCACCGCCACCGAGCTGAGCGTCACCGGCGGGCGTCTCGACCGGGTGGCCGAGGGCGCCCGGCAGCGGGGCACCACCGTCGCGGTCCGCGCCGTCTTCTTCAATACGCCGGCCCGGCGGAAGTTCCTTCGATCCGTTTCCAGCGAGAGTCGTGCGGCCCATGAGGTCGTGGCGACGCTCGCGCTGGCCCATCCCCATGTCGGGTTCGAACTGCATATGGATGGCGCCTGCCGTCTCGTCGTTCCTCCCGAGCAGACGCTCGAGGAGCGGCTTTCCTCGGTCTGGGGCGCCGGGCTGTCGGCTACGCTGGTTCCGGTGAGCTATGCGGTGGGCGCCTTCCGGGTAACCGGATTCGCCCAACGCCCGGGCGACGCGCAGCCCACCGGCCGGCGGACCCAGCTCTTGGTGAATGGGCGGCCGTTCAAGGATCCCTTTCTCGTCCGTGCGGCGGAGGCCGGCTATCGCTCCGCCATTCATCCCGGCGACCGTCCGTCCCTGCTGCTGAACCTTCATGTCGCTCCGGAAGACGTAGACGTCAACGTCCATCCCGCCAAACTCGAAGTGCGCTTCCGCGACCGGATCGGCGCGGAGCGCGCGGTCGAGGAGGCGGTGCGCGACTCGCTCGGCGCGCTGGCCGCCGCGGTGCACGTCGGTGACTGGCGTCCGGCCGGCATGGGTCCGCGGACGCCCGACGTGACGGTCGGCCAGGCGGTGGATGGACACAATCTGTTCACGCCGGCGGCCTCGGTGCCGGAGGAAGACCCTACCCATCCCGCCGCCGGGTTCTCGGTGCCGCTGCTCCAGGTGTTCGACACCTACATCGTCTACCAAGCCCCTGACGGGGTGGTGATCGTGGACCAGCACTCCGCCCACGAGCGCGTGCTCTATGAGCTGGTGATGGCGCAGCTCACTGGGGCCGATTCCCCAGCCCAGCGCCTTCTGCTTCCACTCACCCTGGAGCTGACCGACGAGGAGCTCGATGCGGTGGAGGGACACGGCGAGGAGCTGCGCCGGGTGGGCTTCGAGGCCGAGCCCTTCGGCGGCCGCACGGTGCTGGTCCACGCGGTGCCTTCGCCGCACCCACGGTTCGACGCCGAGAGCTGCTTCAGGGAGACGGTCGCCGATCTGGCCCGGGGGCGCTTTGGCGGATGGGCCAACCGGCTGGAGCGCTTCGCGGCGACCTACGCCTGCCGCGCCGCGGTCAAGGCCGGCGAACGCCTGGACCCGCGCGAGCTGCGCGAGCTGCTGCTCCGGCTCTTCGCGACCGACCTTCCACCCCACGACGTCCATGGCCGCGCCACGATCGTGCAGCTGCCTCGCGAGGAGCTGGAGCGACGCTTTGGGCGGCGCTGAGGTCCCGGTGCTGGTCGGGCCCACGGCGGTCGGAAAGACCGCCGTCGCGCTCGCCCTGTCCGCTCACTGGCCGCTGGAGATCGTCTCGGCCGACTCGCGCCAGGTCTACCGCCGGCTCGACGTCGGGACCGCCAAGCCCACCCGCAAGGAGCGCGCGCGGGTGCCCCACCACGGCCTGGACATGGTCGACCCGGGCGAGCGCTACAGCGCGGGACACTTCGCCCGCGACGCCGCGGGGTGGGTGGCCGCGGTGCGGAACCGGGGCAAGCTTCCCGTCGTCGTGGGTGGGACGGGACTGTACGTGCGGGCGCTCGCCGAGGGACTCTTCCGGGAGCCGCCGCTCGACCCGGCGCGGCGCCGCTCGCTCGACGCCTTCACCGCCCGGCTGGAGCCGCTGGAGTTGCTCCGCTGGGCCGGCCGGCTCGACCCCGGCTTCAGAGGTGGCGGCCGGCAGCGCGCCGCGCGAGCCATCGAGGTCGCTCTGCTCACCGGGCGGCCGCTCTCACACTGGCAGAAGGCCGCGCGTGACGGCAGCGTGATCGACCCCTGGTACATTGTACTGACGGTGCCCCGGCCGGTGCTGCACCAGCGGATCGCCGCCCGGGCGGAGGAGATGATGCGTCGCGGACTGATCGAGGAAGTCGCCGCCGTGCTCGCCGAGGGCCATCGGCCGGACGCGCCCGGCCTGGATGGCATCGGTATCCGGGAGGCGGTCGAATACCTTCATGGCCGGCGGCCGCGCGAGTCGGTGCCCGCCGCGGTGGCCACCAGCACCCGCCAGTACGCCAAGCGGCAGCAGACCTGGTTCCGTCACCAGCTCGCCGCCCCGGTGCTGACCCTCGACGCCACCCGGGGGCCGGAGCGCGTGGCCGCCGACATCGCCGAACAATGGAAGGCTCGGGCCGCGCAGTGAAGATCGGCATCACCTGCTATCCGACCTACGGCGGCTCCGGCGCCGTCGCCACCGAGCTGGGCCTCGAGCTGGCGCGGCGCGGGCACGAGGTGCACTTCATCACCTACGACTCGCCCTTCCGGCTGCGCGGCTACTCCGAGCGGGTGTTCTTTCATCAGGTGGACACCCGGATGGGGCGGTACCCGCTGTTCGATCATTTCCCCTACACGCTGGCCCTCGCCTCCAAGCAGCACGAGGTGGTGCTGCGCGAGGGGCTGGACCTGCTCCACGTCCACTACGCCATCCCCCACGCCACCACCGCGTATCTCGCGCGCGAGATGCTGAACGGGGAGCGGCGGCTCCGGGTCATCACCACCCTGCACGGCACCGACATCACCCTGGTGGGCCAGGAGTCGAGCTTCTACGCCATCACCAAGTTCTCCATCGAGCAGTCCGACGCGGTCACCGCCGTTTCGACGTACCTGCGGGACGAGACCTACCGGGCGTTCGGCTGCGTGACCTGCGATCTCAAGGTCATCCCCAACTTCGTGAACCTTCAGGAGTACCGGCCGGGCTCGGGCAACGGACGCGCGGCGATCGCGCCGGAAGCGCACAAGATCGTCACCCACGTCTCCAACTTCCGGGAAGTGAAGCGGGTCAAGGACGTGATCCGGGTCTTCGCCCGGATCCAGCACGCCATGCCGGCGACGCTGGTCATGATCGGCGACGGCCCCGAGCGGGTGGACGCCGAGAACGAGGCGCGAGACCTCGGCGTGAGCGGCGACGTCCGCTTCCTCGGCCGGCTGGACACAGTGGCCTCGCTGCTCCAGGTGAGCGACCTCTTCCTCCTGCCGTCCCAGACCGAGTCGTTCGGTCTCGCGGCGCTGGAGGCGATGGCCTGCGGGTCGCCGGTCGTCGCCACCCGGGCGGGTGGCCTCCCGGAGGTGGTGGACGACGGCGTGAACGGAATCCTCGAGCCGGTCGGATCGGTGGAAGCGATGGGCCGGCGCGCGGTCGAGCTGCTGCGGGATCCGGCTCGCCACACGGCGATGCGCGATGCCGCGGTCGCCACGGCGCAAGTGTACTCCGCCGACCGGATCGTGCCGATGTACGAGGAGCTGTACCACGAGGTGCTTCGGTGAGCCGTCGTGTCGCCTGAGCTTTTCCTCCAGGCGGTCATCCTCGGGCTGGTGGAAGGCGCTACCGAATTCATTCCGGTCTCGTCCACGGGGCATCTCATCGTCGTGAGCGAGTGGCTCGGCCGGGTGGACGAGCGGGCCAAGACCTTCGGCATCTTCATCCAGCTCGGAGCCATCCTCGCGATCGTCTGGCTCTACCGCGCTCGCCTCACCCGCACCATCCTGGCCACCCGGCACGACCCGAAGAGCCGCCGGCTCCTCTCCAATCTGGCGATCGCCTTCCTGCCCGCGGCCATCATCGGCTTCCTGGCCCACGACTGGATCAAGGCGTACCTCTTCAACACCGAGGTAGTCGCCGGGGCGCTGGTGGTGGGCGGTGTGCTGATCCTCATCATCGAACGCTGGCGTCCACTGGTCCGGGTCGAGGACGTGGGTGACATGGCACCGCCGACCGCGCTCGGCATCGGCCTCGCACAGGTGCTCTCCCTGGTGCCGGGCACCTCGCGCTCCGGGGCGACGATCATGGGTGGCTACGCCATCGGCCTTTCCCGGACGGCCGCCACCGAGTTCTCGTTCTTCCTCGCCATCCCGGTGATGTTCGCGGCCACCTGCTATGACCTGCTCAAGAGTTGGGGAGATCTGTCGGGCGCCGACGCGCCGTTCTTCGCGGTGGGGTTCCTCGTGGCGTTCGTCTCGGCGCTGGTGGTGGTAAAGGGGTTCCTCTCCTACGTGTCGCACCATAGTTTCGCAGTGTTCGCCTGGTACCGCATCGCGTTCGGCGTGCTGCTCCTGCTCCTGGCCCGCTGAAATGGGGCCGCGGGTGCACCGGTACGGCACGGTCAGCTCGACGATGACGTTGCTGCACCGGCTTGCGGCCGAGGGCGCGGGCGAGGGAACCGCGGTCGTGGCGGAGGAGCAGCTCGCGGGACGGGGATCGCGGGGATGCGCCTGGCATTCGCCCCGAGGAGGGCTCTGGCTCAGCCTTCTCCTGCGCCCGGCCGCAGGCACCGAACTCCTGAGTCTCCGGGTGGGCCTGGCCGCGGTCGAGACCCTCCAACACCTGGGCCCCGGGCTTCGCCTCGGACTCAAATGGCCCAACGACCTCATGCTGGACGACCGGAAGCTGGGCGGCATCCTCTGCGAGGCGCGCTGGACCGGCGACGCCCCGGCCTGGGTGGCGATCGGCGTCGGCATCAACGTCCGGAACCCGATCCCGCCCGACCTGTCGAGCGTCGCCATCGCTCTGGCCGACCCGCTGCCGGCTCTGACCCCGGACGCGGTGCTGGACGCTCTGCTCCCGCGCCTCCGCGCGCTTGACGCCTCCAGCTCTCGCCTGCACGATGCCGAGCTGGATCGCTTGGCGCTGCGGGACTGGCTTCGTGGGCGCCGGCTCGCCCAGCCGGTCGAGGGGTACGCCGACGGGATCGGCCCCGAGGGCGCGCTCCGGGTGCGCCGCGACGACGGCACCATCGCGGAGCTTCGCGCCGGCCGGCTCGAATTGGCCGAGCGTTCACGCTCGTCGTAACTTCGAGCCATGCTCCTCACCCTGGATATCGGCAACTCGGAGATCACCGCCGGCCTCTTCGACGGCGACGCGCTCCAGGCTCACTGGCGGCTCACCACCAATCCGGGCCGCACTCCGGACGAGTGGGGCAGCGCCATTGGTGGATTCCTGATCCAGGCCGGCCATTCGCCGAACGAGATTCGGGCGGTCTGCCTCGCCTCGGTAACCCCCGCCGTCACCCAGAGCGTGGTGGAGGGCGTCGCCCGCTCCACCGGCTGCACCGGCGTGGCGGTCGACTCCCGGTCGCCTTTGCCGATTCGACTCGACGTGGACGAGCCGCTCAGCGTTGGCGCCGACCGGATCGTCAACGCGCTGGCGGCGGTCGAGCTCTACCGGAGCGACACCATCGTGGTGGACTTCGGCACCGCGACCACGTTCGACTGCGTCACCGCCGAGGGGCGCTTCCTGGGCGGGGTGATCATGCCTTGTCTGCGTAAGGCCGCCGTTCATCTCAGAGGGCATGCTGCCTAGCTTCCCGCCACGGAGTTGCGCCCGCCTCGGCGGGTGATCGTCCGTCGAACCGAGTAGTTCATCC
>JACCRH010000137.1 GCA_013813675.1 Gemmatimonadales bacterium | reverse complement strand
CCGCCCAGCGGGAGAGCCGCGGCGAGCATCCACTGACGCATGAAAGCCTTCATAGGGTCCTTCTCCTGTCGAGCGAGGACTGCACCCGATCCCGGTCGTGGATAGTGGCCGAGAGGGATGGGGGAGTACGGGGGGTTGGATGAAACGTCCCGGCAATGTGCAGAGTGAGTCACCGGTTGTCTAGCCAGCGGCACGCGGCTCCCAACATCGGGATTGTGGACGCGGGGCAGCTTGACGGTCCTTCCGTAGCCCGGTATCTAGGGACGAGGCCGGAGTGTCACCCTGAACGAAGTGAAGGGGACATGACCCTGCTGATGCCTCCTTCGCTCCGCTCAGGATGACACTCCGGCACCCGATCGCCACCCCACACTCAGGCCATCCACACCAGTGTCCGGAGGTCCAATGGTGCGACCCATCGTAGGGATGATCGCTGGGCTCATGCTGGCGGTCGCCACCGCCGCGCCGCTGGCCGCGCAGGCCGGCACGATCCGGGGGACCATCACCGACAGCGCCGGCGCCGGGCTCGCCAATGCCGCCGTCAGCGTGGAGGGAACCGCCCTTCGCGGCAGCTCTGGCCCGGGCGGCGACTACGAGATCCGCGGCGTTCCCGCCGGCAGCCACACGATGCGGGTCCGGCTCATCGGCTATCGCTCGGCGACCGCCGAGGTGAGCGTGGCCGGCGGCGACGCGGTGACCCGGGACATCACTCTGGAGCGGAGCGCGGTGCAACTGGCGCCGATAGACGTGGTGGTGGGCTCGCGCGCCCGGCACACCGCGGAAGAGGAGCTGGCGGTCCCGGTGGACATCTTCCCGGCGGAGGAGCTGCAGCGGCAGGGGAGCACCGAGACCAGCGTGATTCTGCAGTCGGTGTCTCCCTCGGTCAACTTCCCACGCCAGAGCGTGACCGACGCCGGCGACATCGTGCGCCCGTTCACCCTCCGGGGCCTGAGCCCGGATCATACCCTGGTCCTGCTCAACGGCTGGCGCCGCCATCAGACGGCGGTGGTCAACACCTTCAACTACGGCATGCCCGCGGGCTCCAGCGGCGTGGACCTCAATACCTTGCCCTCCAGCGCCCTGGACCGCATCGAAGTGCTGCGCGACGGGGCGTCAGCGCAGTACGGCTCCGACGCGATCGCCGGCGTGGTGAACCTGGTGCTGAAGGACGGTGCGTTCTCGCCGTTCCTGAACGCCGACATCGGACGCTACACCACCGACGACTATCCCGATGACGGGACCACGGCGAATGTGAACGGGGGGTGGGGCCTGGGGATCGGCCGCGGCTCCCTCGCGGTGTTCGGCGAGTTCCGTGACCGGGAAGCGACCAACCGGGCCTGGGCCGATCCGTTCGAGGACGCCGGCACCGGGGTGCCCGACTCCATCGACGCGAGCAACGGGCAGGTGATCCAGAAGCGCAACCCGGTCGACCAGCCCAACCATCACTGGGGCGACGGACTGGAGAAGGACGTGTTGACCTTCGCCAACTTCCGGATGCCGCTCAACGACGAGGGCACCACCGAGATCTACAGCTTCGGCGGCTACGGCCATCGCGACGGCAGCGGCAACGCCTTCCGCCGCTACGCGGGGAACGCCCGCAACTGGCGCGAGATCTACCCCCTGGGATTCCTCCCCACCTTCAGCGGCACCGCCACCGACTACTCGGCGGCGGGGGGCGTGCGCGGGGTCGTCTCGGGCTGGAACTACGACCTGGGCGGTGAGTTCGGGCACAGCAGCTTCGACTACAATATGACCACCACCAATAACGCGTCCCTGGGCCCCTGCCTCGACGTAGCCTGCGCGCCGGGCGCGGACGGCGCCCTCGGCACCGCGGACGATCCTGGGATCCCCAACCAGACCGAGTTCTTCTCCGGGAGGCTGCTGCGCCGAGAGTTCATCGCCGCGGTCAACGTGGCCCGGCCGGTCGAGGTCGGACTGCCGGCGCCGCTCAACCTGGCATTCGGCGCGGCATTCCGGCGGGAGAGCTACAAGATCCGCGAGGGCGAGCTGGCCTCCTACGTGAACGGCTTCCATCTCGACCAGGACAGCATCGCCCCCGCGCCTGCCGGCTCCTCCGGCTTTCCGGGGTTCACCCCTGACAACGCCTCCGAGCGGGATCGAAGCAACTTCGGGTTCTACGCCGACGCCGAGAGCGATCTCACGGCCAAGCTGCTGGCCAACGTGGCGGCCCGCTTCGAGTCGTACAACGACTTCGGCGAGAAGATCTCGGGCAAGGTGGCACTCCGGTACCAACCTTCCCGGCGGGTCGTCCTGCGGGCGGCCGCGGGAACCGGCTTTCGGGCGCCTGGCTTGAGCCAGGTGGCCTTCAACAAGGTGGTCACTAACGTGATAGCCGACCAGTTCGTCGAGGTGGGCATCTTTCCGGTGGATCACCCGGCGGCGCTCGCACTGGGCTCGAGACCGCTCACCGAGGAGACGTCTCTCAACTTCAGCGCCGGGCTGGCCTTTACGCCGGTGGAGAACTTCACCGTCACCGCGGATTACTTTCGCATCCAGATCGACGACCGCATCATCCTGGGTGCCACCTTCGACGACGACGCGACGCTCCAGCTTCTGGCGGACCAGGGGATCACGGACGTCGGTGGGGTGCAGTATTTCACCAACGGCCTCGACACCCGCACCCAGGGGGTGGACGTGACCGGCAGTCTCCGGGTGCCCGCGGGCGCGACCGGCCGGCTCGACCTCAACGCCTCGATCAACTTCACCCACAACGAGATCACCCGGTTGGACCCGCTGCCTCAGGTACTGCAGGACGCGGGTTCCACCGAGCCGGGGCTGCTCGACACGGTGACGGTGATCGGCATCGAGGACGAGCGGCCCGACTGGCGGGGCACGCTCCAGGCGAACTACACGGTCGGCCGCCTCAGCACGCTCGGCCGGCTCTCCTACTACGGCGGCTTCTCCTCGGCCCAACCCGGGTTCTGCGACCTCTGCCGCGAGGAGTACGGCGGCAAGGGGCTGGTGGACGCGGAGCTGGGCTACCAGTTCAACCTGGTGAAGGTGGCCCTCGGGGTGCGCAATCTGTTCGACACCTACCCCGACCAGCCGAGCTCCACCGTCGTGGTCTCGGACGACGGCAGCACCGCGAGGGACTTCAACAACAACTTCGGGACCTTCCCCTGGGCGGCGGCGTCGCCGTTCGGGTACAACGGGCGGTTCGCGTACGCCAGGACGGAGATTCAGTTGGCCTGGTAGGGGGACGGGGAACGGCGGGATGGGGGATCTACTTCACGGTCGTCGAGGCCGGGGTAGAAGATCCCTCGGTCGCGTTCGCTCCCTCGGGATGACATATGCCCGCGTCCCAGCCGCCCTGCCGCTCCCCGTTGTGAAACACCGTTTCAAGAACGACCTCCCACAACCACCCACCTCCCTGGCAGGAACTCCGGCCCGGCGATAAGATTCCCCGCACCATAGCCCCGACGAAAACTCATGTCCGTCAAGTACGATCTCATCGTGATCGGTGGGGGCCATAACGGCCTCGTGACCGCCGCGTATCTGGCTCGCCAAGGGCGCAAAGTGCTGGTGCTCGAGCGCCGCGACGTGCTCGGCGGCGCGTGCGTCACCGAGGAAGTGTGGCCCGGGTACAAGGTTTCCACCGCCGCGTACGTCAACAGTCTCCTCCGGCCCGAGATCATCCGCGACCTGGAGCTCAAGCGGCACGGGTTCGAGATGCTGCCGCGAAGCCCCTCGTCGTTTACGCCCTTTCCCGATGGCCGCTCGCTGCTGCTGGGCCCCGACAAGGCGATGACCCACCGGGAGGTCTCCAAGTTTTCCGCCAAGGACGCCGACGCGTTGCCCAAGTACGAGGCGATGCTGGAGCGGGTGGCCGACTTCCTCGAGCCCACGCTCATCATGACGCCGCCGAACCCCTGGTCGCTCCGGCCGGGGAATCTGGTGCAGCTCGCCAGGATGGGGCTCGGTTTCCTCAAGCTGGGGCACGACGGGCAGAAGGCGGTGGAGATCCTCGCCGGCGCGGCCACGCCGATCCTCGACCGGTGGTTCGAGTCGGAACCGCTCAAGGTGACGTTGGCGACGGACGCGATCATCGGCGCGATGGCCTCACCCTCGATGCCGGGGACGGCCTACGTCCTGTTCCACCACGTCATGGGCGAGTGCAACGGGGTCCGCGGGGTCTGGGGCTACGTCCGGGGTGGGATGGGCGGGATCAGCAACGCCATCGCCTCCGCCGCTCGGGAAAAGGGGGCGGAGATCCGCACCAACGCCGAAGTGGTGAAGATCCTGGTGAAGGAGGGCACGGTCCGGGGGGTGGCGCTGCGCGGCGGCGAGGAGATCCAGGCCACCCGGGTGGCCTCGGGGGTCGACGCCAACGTCACCTTCCTCAAGCTGATGAGCAACGGCGACCTGCCGCCCGACTTCGTGGACGCGGTGCGCCACATCGATTACAGCAGCGCGAGCTGCAAGATCAACATCGCGCTCAGCGAGCTGCCCGACTTCACGGCAGTGCCGGGCACCACCGTCGGGCCCCAGCACCACGGCACGATCCACATCTCGCCCACCATGGAGTACATCGAGCGGGCCTACGACGACGCGAAGTACGGCCGGCCCTCGCAACACCCGATCATCGAGGCGACCATTCCCTCGGCCCTGGATGACACGCTGGCGCCCGCGGGGAAGTACGTGATGTCGATGTTCACCCAGTACTTCCCCTACAAGCTGGCGCCGGGGCTGTCGCTCGAGGCGGAGAAGGAGCAATACGCCGACCGCTGCTTCGACCTCCTGAACCAGTACGCGCCCAACTTCAAGCGGTCGGTCATTGCCCGGCAGGTGCTGGCGCCGGCCGATCTGGAGCAGCGGTTCGGGCTCAC
>JACCRH010000123.1 GCA_013813675.1 Gemmatimonadales bacterium | reverse complement strand
GAGCGGGTGGTGCGGCGCGACGTCAGCTCGGCCTTCGACACCTACCAGACCAGCCGGGCCGCCGTGTCACTCGCGAACGTCGGGGTGCAGGTGGGACGGGAGAACTACCGGATGCAGGAGATGCGCTATCGCGCGGGCGCGAGCACCATTCTCGACCTGCTCGACGCCCAGGTCGACCTGGCGGAGGCGGAAGCCGATCTGGTGCGATCGAGGTACGAGACCCGGCTGGCGCTGGCGCGGCTGGAAGCGATGCTCGGTCGCAGACTCTTCTCGAACAAGGATGCACCGTGACACGGATACTCGCCGTCGTGGCCCTGGGGATCGCGGCATGCAGCAAGGCTGGAGGGGCGCCCGAAGGCGGCGACGCCGCTGGCGGCGGTGGCGCGGGCGGCGGTCCGCCCGCGATGCCGGTCGAGGTCGTGGTCGCCCGCGGCGATACCGTGGTCGACGCGATCCTGGCCACCGGACAGATCGAAGCGCTCCAGTCGGTGGAGCTTCGGCCGGACATCGAGGGCCGGATCGCCGCGATTCTGGTCCGCGAAGGGGCGCCGGTTTCCCGTGGCCAGGCTCTTATCAAGGTGGACGACGCCGAGCTCAAGGCCGAAGTAGCGCGGGCGGAGGCCGAGCGCGATCTCGCCCGGCAGTCGCACACCCGCACCCGCGAGCTGCTCTCGCAGAAGGCCTCCAGCCAGGCCGAGCTGGAGCGCACCGAGGCCACCTCGCGCAGTACCGAGGCGCAGTACCAGTTGCTCAAGGTCCGGCTCGACCGGACCACTGTCCGCGCGCCGTTCACCGGCGTCGCCGGCCGGCGACTGGTGAGCCTGGGTGACTACGTCACCACCAGCGACGACCTGATGACGCTGCAGACCGTCTCGCCGCAGCGGGCCGTCTTTCAGGTGCCCGAACGCTACGCCGACCAGCTCGAGGTGGGTCAGCGGGTCACCTTCCGCGTGGCCGCGCTGCCCGGCCGGGAGTTCGCCGGCCGGGTGGACTTCGTGGATCCCGTGGTGCAGTTGCCGGGGCGGACGATCACCGTCAAAGCCCAGGTGCCCAACCCGCGCCGCGAGCTGCAGACCGGCATGTTCATCGAGGTCCGGCTCGCCACCGCCGTGCGGCCCGACGCGGTCGTGATCGCTGAAGACGCGGTGCTGCCGCTCCAGGGCGCCAACTTCGTCTGGGTGGTGGTCGATGGAAAGGCCACTCGCCGACCGGTGGAGCTGGGGGTGCGCACGCCGGGGTTCGTCGAGGCGCGGAGCGGCGTGGAATCGGGAGAACAGGTCGTGGTCGGCGGCCAGGAACGGCTCGCCGAGGGCGCGCCGGCCGCGGCCACGGTGTTGGACCGGACCCCCGCCACCGGCCGCGAGAGCGTCGGGGGCACCTCGGCGGCGCAGGGCGATACCCCGGCCGCCAGGGCCGACACCTCGGCCGCCAGGGCCGACACCTCGGCCGCCAAGGCCGACACGGGCGCCAAGGCATCGAAGTCCCCGGAGGCGAGTGGGCCGGCAACGCCATAGCGCCTCCCGGGGATGGCAATGGGCAGCCGTCCCGCTGCTCCTGCTGCTCGGCCGACCGCTCGGCGCGCAGACCACCCGTGCCGAGCGCACCGGGTATCGCGAGACCTCGACCTATGCCGACGTGGTCGCCTTTCTCGATTCGCTTCGGGCCCGCGGCGCTCCCGTCTCGATGGACACGCTGGCGCTCAGTCCCGCAGGGCGAGCGGTGTCGTACGCCGTCGCGTCCCGGCCGCTGGTCGAGGGTCCGGCCGATGCGGCCCGGAGCGGCAAGCCGGTTGTCTACCTCCAGGCGAACATCCACGCGGGTGAGGTGGAGGGAAAGGAGGCCGCGCAGATGCTGCTGCGCAGCCTCACCCTGGGACCCCTCGCGCCACTGCTCGACAGCCTCGTTCTCCTGGTGGTGCCGGTCTACAATGTGGACGGAAACGAGGCCGTGGCCCCGGGAGACACCAACCGTCCGGGACAGAACGGCCCGGCCATGGTCGGCCGCCGCGCCAACGGGCAGGGCCTCGACCTCAACCGCGATTACGTGAAGATGGAGGCGCCCGAAACCCGCGGCGCCGCCCAGCTCCTGGGCGAGTGGAATCCGCACCTGTTCGTCGATCTCCACACCACCAACGGCAGCTATCACGGCTACGCCCTCACCTATTCGCCAGGTCTCAATCCCAATTCGACCGCGGCGAACGACTTCGTGCGTGACCGGTTGCTGCCCGACGTACGGAGGCGGATGGCCAGGAGGCACGACCGCGCGACTTTTCTCTACGGCAACTTCCGGAGCCAGCACCCGGACTCGCTGGTGCAAGGGTGGGAGACCTACGATGCCCGGCCCCGCTTCGGCACCAACTGGATCGGGCTCAGGGGGCGGATGGCGGTGCTGAGCGAAGCCTACAGCAACGACGATTTCAGGAGCCGGGTGGCGTCGACCTACGATTTCGTACATGAGCTGCTGAGCGCCGTCGCCGCGGAACGGCGGACGATCATGGCATTGGCTGCCGCCCCGGCGCGGCACCCCGATTCCGTGGTGGTGCGCTCAACGCTTGGTCCGCCCAGCAGACAGCGTGTAGTGGCGGAGCTCACCGGGCCGGCCGGAGACGGGAACGGCGGGTACGCCCGGCGGCGCCGCAGCGGCACCTATCGCGCGATCGACATGCCGGTGTACGATCGATTTGTGGCGGCCCGGCGCGAAGCGCTTCCCGAGGCGTACCTTATTCCGGAGCGGCATGCACCAGTGGTCGAGCTGCTTCGGCGTCAGGGCATCATCGTCGAGCGCCTGAGTGGACAGAGGCTCGGCCCCGTCGAGGCGTTCCTGGTGGACAGCGTGGCGCGCGATCCGCTGTTCGAAGGCCACCGGCCGCTCCGAGTCGAGGGCCAGTGGCGCGAGGCCACCCCGAGCGCCACCGCGGGTGGTTATCTCGTGCCAACGGCGCAGCCTCTCGGCCTGCTCGCGGCCTATCTTCTCGAGCCGGCCTCGGAGGATGGGGTGGTCACCTGGAACCTGCTGGACGACGCGCTGGCGGCCGGCCAGCCGTACCCCATCCTGCGCTTGCGACAGA
>JACCRH010000121.1 GCA_013813675.1 Gemmatimonadales bacterium | reverse complement strand
TCACCAGCCGCTGGAAGCGCGCGTTGCCCCGTAGCGGGTCGAAATTGGGGTCAATCCTGAGCCAGCCGGGCGAGAGGTAGTACGGCATCTTAAGCAGGGGCTCCAGTTGATCGAGCGCCTTCTCCGGCTCGTCCACCAGGATGTAGATGCGGACAAGCTGGTGCTGGACATACGGCCCGACAAAGGCGTCCTGACTGATCGGAGAGAGAGCCACGCCGCGCTGGCCCTCCCGGATTGCCGCCGACTTCTGTCCGAGGTAAGCGAGGGCGAGACCGAGGAAGGCGTGCTGCTGGGCGTAGAATGTCGAGGCCGTGGCCGAGGAACTCTGGGACGGGTCATCAAGCTGCTGCTCGAAGGCAAGGCGGGCCGAATCAGCGTATATGCGCGCCTGCGCCATGTTGCCTTGCAAGGCATTGGTCTGGGCGCGCACGATGCCCCATGTCGCGCGCTTGTCGTCGAAAGCGCTCGGCCTGAGCCGGAGCAACAACTGCTGCTGGCTCTTGTCCAGCACCCAAACGAGATCCAAATAGTTAGCGACGAATGCGACGTTCGCCGTGGGGTCGACCTCATTGGGAGCTGCCGTGATAACGGCCTGCGCGCGGGCGAGGTCCCCCTGCGCCAGCGCCACTGTTGCTCGGTCCACGCGGACAGTCAGGTCCGCCGGCAGGAGCTGGAGCGCGTGATTGAGGATCCGCTCGGCCTCCGAGTACTGGCTAAGGCAAACCAGCAGATACCCGAGCTGGTGGGCTGTTGTGCCTGAGCGTGGATCAAGCCGGGCTGCCTGTTCCAAGTGCGCGCGCGCCGCCTCCCAGCGCCCGAGAGTGTGTTCGTCGAATCCAACGGCCCAGAGAAGGTCGGCGTTACCTGGTGCCAGGCTCAGCGCGGCGCTGTCTTCAGAGTATGCACGGGGCTTATCGCCCAGCACGTAACCGTAATACGCCCCAAGAGCCTGGTGGCCTTCGGGCCGCGTAGGATCGAGGGCCCGGGCGCGCTCGGCAGCACGGAGGGCCGCTTCCCCCGTGGCCGGGGTGGCGACGAGACTAGCGTACAGATATGCCTCTGCCCGGCTGAGCTGCGCCCACGCCTTGATAAAGGTCGAATCGAGCGCCACCGCCTGCTCGTAGGCCGCAATCCCCTCGCGGAGACGCGACGGGTCGAGGACGGTCATTCCCTGTGTGGCAGCCTCGCCCCGCAGGAAGGCGTCGTAGGCGGGTAGGTTCTGCGTGGGCTTCAAGGCAAGCTCACGTCTCGTGCTATCGCCGAGAGCGACGTTGAGCGCCCCCGCCACCTGGCCCGCAATCTCGCTCTGCACCTGAAACACGCCGGTCATCGACGCATCGTATTGCTGGGCCCAGCGGGTCTCCGGCGCGTGACCGGGCCGCACGTCCACCAGCTCTGGGGTCACTCGGACCCGGCTGGGTCCACCGGGGACCTTCTCCCACTGCACTGTGGCGGTGAGCAGGTAATCGACACCGAGCTCGCTGGCGACCTGCGGTTGCGTTTTGGTGGTTCCCCTGTACTCGTTCGAGCTGCTTCGGGCGATGACAGCGAGGCCCTCGATCTGTGCGAGCTTCGAGCGCAGATCATTGGCCACCCCGTCGGCAAAGTAGGCATCCGCCGAGTCGCCGAGGTTCTCGAATGGGAGTACGGCCACGCGCTTCGCCCTCGCGTTGTCTCCGTCGGGATGACTCCCCCGCCAGACAAACAGCACGCCGACGCCGATGAGGACACCGAGCACCATGGCCATTGCGGCCACCGGCACGTGCCGCCGGGCCCGGCCGGGCAGAGCCCGAAGGCGGCCCGGGGGTGACCCTGGGGCAGGTGCCAGCAGTTCGGTCGGCGACCTCGTCGGTGTGATAACGGTTGCCTGCAACGCCCGGGTGAACTCGGCCGCGCTGGCGAAGCGGTCAGCGGCCACCGGTGCCAGCGCCCGGGTGATCGCCTGCTCCACGTGTTCCGGGACGCTCGGGCGCACCCGGCGCACTTGGGGAACCCCGCCGCTGAACCGCTTGGCGATCACCGCCTGCGCCGTGGGTCCGGTGAACGGGGGCTCGCCCGCCAGCATCTCATAGAGCACCGTGCCCAGGCTGTACACGTCGGTGCGGGCGTCCAGGGTTCGGTCGCCCGCCGCCTGCTCCGGGCTCATGTAGGTCGGGGTCCCCACGCTCATGCCTGTTTGAGTGAGTTGGTCCCCGCCTCCGCTCAGCGCCCGGGCGATGCCGAAGTCGGCTACGAGCGTGCTGCCGTCCTGGGTTAGGAGCAGGTTCTCGGGCTTGATGTCGCGGTGAATCACGCCGTGCTCGTGGGCGTATTCCAGGGCGCGGGCGGCGTCAATGGAGATCCGGAGCGCATCCTCGACCGGCAGTTGCGTCTTACGGTTCAGCCGATCGCGGAGACTCTCCCCTTCGACGAAGGGCATGGTGAACCAGAGCTGCCCGGCGGCTTCGCCGGAGTCGTGCATGGTGAGAATGTGCGGGTGTTGGAGGCGGGCGGCGAGCCGAATCTCGCGCTGGAAGCGCTCGGGGC
>JACCRH010000097.1 GCA_013813675.1 Gemmatimonadales bacterium | reverse complement strand
CCCTCGAACTGGTCGAGCCACCGGGTGGCCGTCTTACGGTCCAGGGTCATCGGCGTGAGATACACCGGCGGGCCGACGCCGGACAGCAGCGCCTCGAGGAGCCTCCGCCGTTCGCGCTGCGGCGTGGCCATCAGGTCGCGCTCACCCGCCGCCAGCAGGTCGAAGGCGACGAAGGATGCCGGCGTCTCCGCGGCCAGCTTGGCCACCCGCGACGCCGCGGGATGCAGCCGCATCTGCAAGGCGTCGAAGTCCAGTCCCCCTGGCGTCGTGATCACGATCTCACCGTCCACCACACAGCCCGGGGGCAGCCGCTCCAGCAGCGCGGCGTGCAGCTCGGGGAAATAGCGGTCCAGCGGCCTCGAGTCGCGGCTCTGGATGTACAGGTCGGAGACGCCGCGAAACACGATGGCCCGGAACCCGTCCCACTTGGGCTCGAAGAGAAAATCGCCGTCGGGGGGCAGGGTCTCGGCCAGCGTGGCGAGCATGGGGGCGATCGGCGGCGCGATCGGGAAGTCGGCGCGAGGGTTCATGGGGCGCAGTATACTATCGGATGATCGTTCACGTCCTGGACGGCACCTACGAGCTGTTCCGCCAGTTCTATGGGCGCCGTCGCTTCACCGAGGGCAAGGACCCGCCGCTCGGGGCGGTAGCCGGCCTGCTGCACTCGGTACTCGAGATGGTCGAGCAGGGGGCTACCCACCTGGGCGTCGCCACCGACCACGTCATCGAGTCCTTCCGGAACGACCTCTGGCCCGATTACAAGACGGGTGAAGGCATCGAGCCGGCACTCCTGGCTCAGTTTTACCCTCTGGAAGACGCGCTCGCCGCCATGGGCGTCGCGGTATGGCCTATGGTGGAGCTGGAGGCCGACGACGGACTGGCGTCGGCCGCGCGCCTCGCGGCGGAAGACGAGCGGGTGGAGAAGGTGTGCATCTGGGCCAACGACAAGGATCTCGCGCAGTGCGTTCGAGGCGACCGCGTGGTGCAGGTGGATCGCCGGGGCATGCAGATCCGCGATGCGGAAGGCGTGCGCAAGAAGTTCGGGGTAGGGCCCGAGCTCATTCCTGACTTCCTCGCTCTGGTGGGGGACAGCCAGGACGGCTACCCGGGTATCCCCAGAATCGGCCGGGCTACCGCGGCGCGGCTGTTGAACCAGTACGGCCCGATCGAGGCGTTCCCTCACAACGTGCTGGGCGATGCACGGGACCGGGCGCTGCTGTTCAAGGATCTGGCGACCCTCCGAACCGACGCCCCGGTCTTTGAGGACGTGGACCAGCTCAGGTGGCGTGGGCCGGCCAGCGGGTTCGCCTCGTGGGCCGAGCGGACGGGTGATGGACGGTTGCTGCAGCGCTGTCTCCAGGCGGCAAAGGCCTCGGGATAGGGATAAGATGCAGCGAGCGTGATCCGACCATCTCGAAGCGTGGTAAGGCAGTGGCCGATGTGCTGGACCGTCTCCAGACCGCGATCACCGATCGCTATCTCCTCGAGCGTGAGCTCGGCCGCGGCGGCATGGCCACGGTGTATCTCGCGCGGGACCTGAAGCACGAGCGGCAGGTCGCGGTCAAGGTGCTGCATTCCGACCTCGCCACCGCGCTCGGTCCCGAGCGCTTCCAGCGTGAGATCCGGACGGCGGCCCAGCTCCAGCATCCCAACATTCTCCCGGTCTACGACTCCGGAGCCGGCGAGGGCATTCTCTGGTTCACCATGCCCTACGTCGAGGGCCATACCCTCCGCCAGCGGTTGCTCCGCGACGGACCGCTGCCCATCGCCGAGGCGGTCTCCATCCTGGCATCCGCCAGGCGCCCTTGGCGCGCCTGAGCGAGCTGGAAGCCATCCCCGGGGTGGATGCTCCGCTGGCGCTGGCCGTGGCTCCCTACGTCACCGTGTCCGGCGACGGCGCCGTGAACCTGAATTCCGCGCCCGAACCGGTGCTGGCGTCGTTGCCCGCGCTCGGCGAGGCCGGTGCCCGCAACTTGATTCAGCGCCGGGAGAGCGGGGAGAGTTTCGCGACGTACGCCGACCTGCGGTTGGGAGCGTCGCGGGCGGCGCTGCCCTCGAGTGACGACGTCGAGGCGATCATGGGCGGTGCGGCTGCCGAGCCCGCGGCGCCGGCCGCGGGGCTCGACGCCGTGATGATGCCAAGCCGGCTGCTGGTGATCAGTCGCGGGTGGCAGGTGGGACACCCGCTGACCCATGAGATTCAGGCGGTTTACGCGGTGGTGGGAACGGTGTTGCGGCTGCACAGCATGGACGAGCGGGACCGCTGATCGCCGGAGAGCCAGCAGGTTCTAACTGGTCCGCTCGGCGGCCTGCGGCGCGGGAAGAACCTGGAAGCGGAACTGCTGCTCGACCAGCTGCCGGACCGTCCTCCCCGCGCGCTGGGCCGGATGAAAGCGCATCCGCTCCAGCGCGGTGCGGACCGACTCGGTGAAGCGGGGGTCGTCGCTCCGCATCACGACGATCGTGGCCGTATCCACCCGGCCGGTGGTGTCCACCACGTAGGTGGCCTGTACCACTCCCTCCGCGCCCACCGCGAGCAGATCACGGGGATAGACCGGGGCGGCGCTTTCGGCGTGGCGCTCAACCGTCTTGTCCACCTGGAGCACACTGAAGACGGTATCGGGGACGAAAGCCGACGCGGGGCCGAATGGCAGTTCGCCCCGGGCGCCGCTCCGGTCGCCCCACCTCCGGGCGCCATACGCCTGCGTCCTGATACGCCGCCCCTCGCCCGGCTGGGTGAGGTGCCTGCCGTCGTCCAGATCTCCGCCGATCCTCCCCAACTGAAACGTCTCGGTTTGACGTAGCCTCACGTCCACCCGGTCGGGCGGGAGGAGGAAGAACACTCTGGCCTCGCGCTCGTCGGTGGGGATCTGCCTGCCGCCTTCGGTCATGCCGGACGCGAGCCAGGCCAATCCCGCATGCGCCAGAAGGCTCGCGAAAGCACATTCCGCGGATCGCAGGAAGCTGCGGTCGGATTCCACCAGGGAGGGGCGCATGTTCGAGGCCGTAGGGCGGCGCGGTCGCCGGGTTCACATATAAGACGAATATCACGCCTGTGCAAGACGCTGGCGCCCGTGATATCCGTCACCGGATTGCCGTGGCTGAACTCGCGGTTATTTCGGCCTATGTGAGCGTATTTTGGTGCTCCAGTCGGCCTCCTATCGGCAAGGTGATACGTGACTTACCGCCATCCAATCGTCGCTTTTTCCCATCTCCGCTGGAACTTCGTCTACCAACGTCCGCAACAACTCCTCTCCCGCCTCGCGGCCAAGCGACCGGTCCTCTTCATCGAGGAACCGATCGACGGCGACGGGAAGCCGGACGGATGGGAGCTGAGCCGGCCGGCACCAGGCGTCCTGGTAGCTCGCCCGCGGCTGGCGCGGCTGTCTGCCAGACCGCCGGAGGAGATTCTCTCCACGACGGCCACGTTGCTGCGCGGACTGGTGCATGCCGAGGAGCTCGTGCGTCCCGTCGCCTGGGTCTACACACCGATGGCGGAGCCGCTCCTCGACGCTGTCGATCCGGCCCTGGTGGTCTATGACTGCATGGATGAGCTGTCGCTGTTTCTGGGGGCCTCGTCGGAGCTGGGCCGGAGAGAGACGGCGCTCCTGGAGCGGGCCGACCTGGTCTTCACCGGAGGGGTGAGTCTTTACGAGGCCAAGCGAGGCCGCCACCCCCGCGTGTCGTGTTTTCCGAGCAGTGTCGACGCCGACCACTTCGCCCAGGCCAAGCCGGGCGCGCGGGTAATACCCGAGCCGGCGGACCAGGCCGCGCTCCCGCGGCCGCGCCTGGGCTATTTCGGCGTGCTCGACGAACGGCTGGACCTGACCGTTCTTGACGCCGTCGCCGCCTCGCACCCGGAGTGGCAGCTCGTGATGGTCGGTCCGACGGCCAAGATCGATCCCGCGACCTTGCCGGCCCGGCCGAACATCTACTATGCCGGTCAACGGCCCTACGAGCAGCTGCCGGCCTACCTGGCCGGGTGGGACGTCTGCCTGCTTCCGTTCGCCCGCAACGATGCGACCCGCTTCATCAGCCCCACCAAGACATTGGAGTACATGGCGGCCGAACGCCCCATCGTCAGCACTCCGATCGCCGACGTGGTCGAGGCGTACAGTCACATCGTCTACCTGGCGGACACGCCGAGTGCCTTCGTGGAGGCCTGTGAGCGCGCCCTGGGCGCCTCGTCCGAAGACCGGGAAGCCCGCACCATGGCCGCACGCGCGGTGGTAGCTCAGACCAGTTGGGACACCACGGCATCGCACATGGAGCAACGGCTGGACGAGTGGCTGAGCTCGTCTCGTTCCTCGGGTGCGGGGGCAGGCGGCCCGGTGACACTCACCGTCCCATCACGATCCGTACCCGTGCTCGTGGTCGGCGCCGGCCCGACCGGGCTCAGCGCCGCGTATCACCTCGGCCCCGACGCGATGCTGGTCGAACAGCAAGCCCGGGTCGGGGGATGGTGTCGCTCCCTCGTGGACCAGGGATTCACCTTCGATTACGCCGGCCACATCATGTTTTCGAATGACCCCTACGTTCACGGGCTCTACCGCATGCTGCTCGGCGACAACATGCACTGGCAGGATCGCGAAGCGTGGATCTACAGCAAGGAGGTGTACACTCGATACCCCTTCCAGGGCGCGCTGTACGGGTTGCCGCCGGCTGTGATCAAGGAGTGTGTCGTCGGGGCCATCGAGGCCCGGTTCGGCAAGCCCGTGACCAAGGCGGCTGCCTCGGCCGAGGCAAGCGCCGACTACACCGGCCCCGAGCGCCGCGGCATGTTCGAGCCGCTCTTGAGAACAGGCGGTGGCCGTCCGTCCTCGCCCGCCATGCGCCTGCGCTATGGAGGGCCCGACCGCCGGCAGGGGGTGACCAAGGGTCCGCCGCGGAACTTTAAGGAGTTCATCTACAAGGTGTGGGGGGCCGGTATCGCCAAGCACTTTGCGATGCCGTACAACGAGAAGCTGTGGGCCGTGCCGCTCGAGGAAATGGAGACCTCGTGGCTGGGAGGTCGCGTCCCGCTACCCGATCTCGAGGACATGATTGAAGGGGCTTTGTCGCCGGTGCCGAAGCCGATGGGGCCGAACGCGCGCTTCGGATATCCCCTCACCGGCGGCTTCCAGGCGCTGATGGACGGCTTCTTGCCCCATCTGCGCGGCGAGCTGCGAACCAGCACGCGCGTGGCCCGGGTATCGCCGCTGCGGCACACCGCGACGCTCGACGACGGCACGACGGTGCGCTACAAGCACCTGATCAGCACCATGCCGTTACCCAAGCTGGTCGCGCTTGCCGGCGATGAGGCGCCGGCCGACATCCAGGAAGCCGCCCGCGCGCTCCGCCACGTGTCGGTCCGCTGCGTGAACATCGGGGTCGGCCGGCCTGCCATTACCGAGAAGCACTGGATCTACTACCCCGAGGACACGGTCTTCCACCGCATTTTCGTGCAGGGCAACGCCAGCCCCCACTGCAATCCGCCCGGGGGATTCGGCTTCACCTGTGAGATCACCTATTCGCCTTCCAAGCCGCTTCCCTGCGAGGGCGACGACCTGATCCGGCGGTGCATTGCCGATGCGGTGGCGGCCGGGTTCATCCGCGCCGACGACCCGATCTGGACCGCCAATCAGGTCGATCTCCCGGTGGCATACGTGGTGTATGATCATGGCCGCGCCGGGAACGTCGAGCGCATCCGAGCCTGGCTCGAGACCCACGACATCGTCCTCGCGGGCCGGTACAGCGAATGGGAGTACTACAATTCCGATCATGCTTTCATCGCCGGCATGAAAGCGGCGGCGGCGATCCAGGGAAAGGATGGCGTGACTCAGGCACTCGCGGCCGGCAAGGTCGGGAAGGATTCCGTGGGTCCGGTGCTGGCCAGCTGATCCCTGAGCGATCGAACGAAGCGGGCCAGGGCGTCCTCGAAGGTTGGCAGCAGGAGCCCGCGCTCACTGCTCAGCGCGGTATGAATCGGCCGGAGAGCCGGCGCGGATGGCTGGGCTTCGCGCAGGCGCTCCGTGCCCACTCCGGCCAGCTCGGCGCCACGTCGCACCATCTCGAGCCATGACACCTCGCCCACGTTGGCCAGGTGCCAGATGCCCTGCTCGCCGTCGATCAGCAGATCGAGCACGGCGTTGACCAGATCGGGCACATAGGTCGGAGAGACCACCGCCGCAGGCACCACCCACTCCCGGCCGGCGCGCAGCTCCGCGAGCGCTCTGGTCAGCATGTTGTGCGCATCCCACGGGCCGAAGAAAGCACTGGTCCGAACCACCAGTGCGGAGGGCATGATCTCTCGGACCCGGCGCTCCGCCTCCGCCTTGCTGGCGCCGTACACGTTGGCGGGTGCCACCGGATCGCTCTCGACGTACGGACGCGGCTGCGCTCCGGAAAACACCAGGTCGCTGGAGAAGGTCACCAGTCGAATGCCCAGCCAGCCGCATGCCTGGGCCAGCGCGGCGGGCCCATCGACGTTTTCCCGGTAGCAGCGCTCGCGGTCCCGTTCGGCTTCGTCCACCCTCACATACCCTGCGGCGTTCACCACCGCCCACGGCCGATACTTCTCCAGTGTCGCCCTGACCGGCGCCGGGTCCGCGATGTCGAGATCGGCTCGCCTGAGAAGCCGGGCGTCCAGGCCTCGCAGCGCGGCAATACGCTCGAACGCGGAGCCGAGAGTGCCTCCGGCTCCCGTGACCACAAGGGGCTGGGATTGGTCCCGCTCGGTTGCCCGGGGGCCTGACATTCGGCCGGCGGGGGAGCCGGGGCCGTAGGTGAAGCGGACCTCGCGGCGCCACCATCCCGGCGTCCGCGCCACTACCTGCGAGGGCGGCCGTCCGGTGGCCAGATCACCCACCATCCGGCCGAGCGCCGTAATCCGGGGCGCGGGGCCGCGCACGTCGAAAGCACCGGGCTCGTAATGTCCCGCGGCGCTGGTCAGCAGCGAATTCCAGTCGAAGGCTCCAAGCAGGGCCCAGGCGGTGACCGCCCGCACGTCCACCCCGCTTTCGCGAGCCGCATTCGCCGCCTGCCAGACCTCCAGGAGCCAGCGAAGCTGCTCCTCGCGGGTGCATCCGAGATGGACTTCGGTCACCGCCAAAGGGATCCGGTAGCGCTGCCAGGCCTCGGCGAGCAGGTCCGCCGCACCCGCCGGCGACTCTACGACGCGCGCCGCGGCCACGTCGGCGAACCCGTGGCGGCCGTTTCCACCCCAGGTATCCGGCGGGTACAGGTGCCGTCTCGTGTCGAGGTACCGGTTGCTGGTGATGTAGTGATTGATCCCGAGAATATCGGGGGCACAGCGGTTCGCCGGGAACCAGTCCAGCGCCCCCTCCTCGATTCCGAGGGCGCGCAGGTGCCGCCACATCCGATCGGCCGGCTGCAGCCGTCCTGCGAGCAGGTCGAAGCTGAGCCAGCGACGGTCGTTGTCGAAGTCGGCCTGATACCTCAGGAGCCTGGTGCTGTAGGTCCGCCCCAGATCCTCGGTCTGAACCAACCTCGCCTCGGGGGTGATCTCGCGGATGGCGCGCATGGCGAGGATGGAACCGCGGCACTGGGCCAGGACCGCCCGCACGAACTCACGATCGCCGTGCGTGTGGGGATACCAGTGCCCGTACAGTGCGCTGAATCGCGCGGTGGTGAGCGGCTCGTTGACCGGGGTGTACGCGGTCACCCAGGGGTAGCGTTCCGCCACGGAACGCGCGTAGTTCGCCAGGCGCTCCGGAAACGATGGGTCCAGAAGGTTGGTGTCGGCCGGCCCGCTGCCATGGTGCACCAGTCCCACGATAGGGCGGAGGCCGAGCTCGCGTGCCCGCTCCAGCCGCCTGTCGGGCCACCGCCAGTCGGCGTGCTCGATGCCCGCGGGAGCCGTTCGCTCCCAGAGCACGGGAAAACGCAGTGTGCGGAGCCCCAATGCCGCGAAGCGATCCAGATCGTCCTCGCGCCTGTCATGTCCCGTCAGCGCCAGCTGGTCTCTGAAGGTGTCGCCCAGCCGATTCACGGTGCACTCGACGCCCCCCCACAGCTCGAGGGGCGCCCGCGGTGGGCCGGGGATCATGCTCCCTCCGGGCGTCGCGCCATGTGCCGGATCATGTCGTCCATGACGATGGTCGCCACCGGATGCTGACCCAGGTGCTCCCGAAGGCGGAACGTGCATGCCATGAGGTGGCCCCGGTCCACGGGACGCTCGGCCACGAGGGCTACGACATGGTGGACCCAGCCGACGAAAAGCCCGGCGTGCACCCGGCTGGCGAAGTCGCGCGGGCTCAGGCCGACCAACACCGCGTCGGGCGTCAAATCCGCAAAGGCGAAGTCCACGGTTCCCCCCGTGGGGATTCCCTTGAACAGTTGGTGCTGGCGCAGCCAGCTCATGCTGCTGGCCCAGTCACCCTGCCACGATCGGCCTTCACGAGCGGCCACGCCCCACGAGCCGAGATGCGTCTGATACGACTCGGGCCGCTCCGCCAGCCAGAGCACACGCCCCCCGTTCTGCGCATAGCTTCGCCATGCATCGGTCAGCGTCTCGGCCACCACCAGATCCGCGCTGGCATCGTCGTCGGTCATCTCGTACCCGAGATCACCCAGGCGCGCCGAGAGCCGGGGAGCCTGGGGCGCGTGGATGCGGATAGGCGGCGGCGCCGTGCGCCGCGGGAAGAAGTAGAGCTCGTGGTGATTCCGGCTGAGCTCCCGTCCGTCGGCCGCACGGAGCCGGAGCTCCAGCCGGACTCTGGCCGCATCGGGCACCGCCGGCACCGTGAACGCGACGGTGCCGACGGTCGTGAGGTGCGCGCGATTGGGTCCCAGGTTCTCGAACGTTCCGCGGAGGTCGGGGTGGAGATCCAGGAACCATTCGATGCGGCAGTCACGCAGATCGAGGGCCGAGAAGTGCGAGAGGCCGAGCCTGACCTCACAGCGTTCGCCCTCCCAGAAGGCGATGCGCTCCCAGTCCATGGGGACGATCGCGTCGGCGCTGTTCACCTGCCCGATGACGTCGTAGTACGCTTTCGGGTTCCGGCAGATATCCAGGAGCCCGTTCGCCTCCCAGTGCACGTCGGTGAACTCGGTGATGACGTATCCCACGATGCTCGGATGCCGGCGCATCTGCTCGATCTGAAACTTGAGCGCGGCGTACTGCATCCGCTGGCTCGCCGTCGTGAGATCCGACAGGCTGGGGAACACCTTGTCCAGGTGATAGCCGCGGTACCGCCGCTCCACGGCGTGGGGATACGTCACTCCCTCGCCCCATTCGATTCCGGTCTCGAACCACCACGGCTCGCCCCCGTAGGCATCCCGCAACCGGGCGATATCAGGCAGGCCCCAGTTGCCGAACTCCGAGACGACGATCGGCTCGTTCCCCCGGCGCTGCACCTCGGGCGCCGTCGGCGTCGCCGACGCGCTCCAGGGATCGCGGAGATACTCCCGCCAGCGCTCGATCCCGGCATACTCTCTCGCGAAGGTCCAGGCGGGCCGGGCCGCGAAGGCCTGCACCCAGTCTTTCCATTGCCGGTGGTGGTCCGGCATTGCGTAATAGTTGTGGAAATCCTCGATGTCGGTGACGACGTGAAAGTTGGTGAAGCAGGGTGAGTTGCCGACCACCAGCCGGGAGGGATCGAGGCGCTTGAGATCGGTGTACATGCTCACCAGCCATGCCCGGTGCAGCGCGTTGACGGCGAGGTCGGTGCCCCAGTTCTCGTTGACGATCGTCCAGATCACGATTGAGGGGTGGTTCCAATCGCGTACCACCATGCCCACCATCGTGTCGTGGGCCCGGCGCTTCGCGTTTTCGGTCAGTTCCTGCCAGTTGGGAAGCTCGGTCCAGATGAGCACGCCGGCCCGATCCGCCGCGTCATAGTACCGCGGGTCGGCGATCTTGATATGGGTGCGCAGGCAGTTGAGGCCCATATGCTTCGCCCGGGCAAACTGCTGGTCGAGCTCCGCGTCGCTGAACGAGGTGTAGAGACCGTGGGCGTAGTAGTCCTGATCGAGGGCGCCTCTCAGATAGACCGGCCGGCCGTTGAGCAGGAGAAAGCCATCCGGCGATGCGCCGATCGAGCGCATACCGAAACGGTCATTCCGCTGATCCACCGGCGTGCCGGACTCCTCGCTGAGCACCGTCTCCAGCGCGTAGAGCCGGGGGTTGTCGGTGTCCCAGAGCTCCGGCGCGGGAATGGAAACCGACCGAGCCGCCACCTGTTCGCCCGGCTCGATCCGGTGGCCGACCCGCAGAACCTCGCCGCCCGGCGCCGTGAGCGTCAGGTCGAGATTCAGCGCGCGCGACGCCGGCCGGCTGCTCTCGATGTGGATCAGGGCGCGCTCGCCAGGTACATCGGGAGTGATGCGAACCGCCTTGAGGTAGTCCGCCGAACGGCGCTCCAGGAAGACACTCTGCCAGATGCCCCCGACCGGCCCGTACCAGCTCTGCTTTCCATGGGGAATCTCCGCGAACGCAAAGCCGAGCTCGGAATCCGCGTCGGACCCGGGATCGATCACCCTCACGACCAGCTCGTTGTCACCGTCGAGCCGCAGGGCCGACCCGGCGGGAAGCTCGAAGGGGAGGTACCCGCCCTCGTGCTCCCCGAGGAGGATGCCGTTGAGCCAGACGGTGGCGAAGTAATCGACCGCTCCGAAGCACAGCAGGTGCACGACGTCGGTACCAGCCGGGGGCTCCGGCTCGTCCCAGCGGAACGTCCGGCGGTACCAGGCCAGGCCGGTATAGTCCCGCAGGTCGGAGCATTGGGCCTGCCAGGGACCCGGGACCTGGATCGGGCGCAGGGCGGCTTCCGCGATGGTGCTCCAGTCGAGCCGACGACCGGGATCCGGGGCGAACTGCCATTCGCCATCGAGCGAGAGGCGGTGTCTCATGCCACCGGATTGCCGAAGCGCCGGGGCGTGGAAGGCGTCAGTGGGGACAGGCAGCGGCGGGTCGCTGATGGATGGCATTCCGAATACATAACCCCGCATCGCGTTTGCCGTGCGTGACATGGCTCACAGGGAAAGGCGCCGGCTTATCGCAGCCTTGTTCGTAGTCCGCACAACAGGCGGTTGTCCCCTTCACAAGTACAAGCTGTTGGACATCCCTCAGAGCGCTCCCTAAGGTGCGATGACTGGACGACTGTATGGCCAAGTCTTCGGGAGGGGGAAACGATGGGGACGACAAGACGTCGCATGCGATCGCGCCTGGCCGCCACCGTAACTCTGGCCGCCTTTGCATGCCTGACAACCATAGATCTGCCGGCACAGGAGGGGGCAAGCGGCCGGGACGATAGGGTCATCCGGATCGCAAAGCA
>JACCRH010000096.1 GCA_013813675.1 Gemmatimonadales bacterium | reverse complement strand
CGCGGGGATCAGCTCGATGCAATAGAGATCGCGACTGGGACCGAGCGGCGCCGGCGGGTCACAGGGCCGCTGGGCGGCGGCGGAGGTGAAGGACGCGGACAGCAGTACCAAGAGAGCGGACAGCCGCAGATGTCCGGACAGCAACCGGCTTGCCTTGTCACCCTGAGCGCAGCGAAGGGGGCGGAGCCCCGGTCTCACACCGGCCGCGCGATGTGCGCGTGGACGAAGCTCACTGCCATCGACCCCTCGCCCACCGCCGACGCCACCCGCTTCACCGACCCGCTGCGCACGTCACCGGCCGCGAACACTCCCGACAGGCTGGCAGCACGAAGCCTTTGCGATCCAGCTCCACGCAGCCCCGGAGCCAGCCGGTGTTGGCGTCCGCGCCGATGAAGAGGAAAAGCGATCCGGTCTCGATCGTCTCGGGATGCTTGGCACCGTTGCTCACCCGCACCGCGCCGAGCCGGTCGCCCCCTTCCAGACCGCTCACCACGAAGAAAGGGATGTCGCGATCGCCCTCGGCCCACAGGACTTCGCCACCGCGCACCGACCTGGCATGACGTCGGGGTGTCAGCGCGGCGACATCCTTGGGGCTCAAGACAGTAAAGGCGACGTCGAGATCGTTGGCCATTGGGACACTCCCGGAATCCGTTCCACTGAATCTAGCCCGGGGCGGGGCCGGACTCGTTCAAGCCCCCGGCGGTCGCGCGGCACCACTGCGCTGTGGTGAGCGCCAGCTCCTCCATCACCGCCTGGTCGGTCCTGCCGGACCGCTTGAGCACGGCAAAGGAGTGGTCGGCGCCATCGACCACGTGCAGGACCGCGGTGGGTCCGAGTCGGCCGCAGACCGAAGTGATCAGTTCGAGGTCGGCGAGATCGTCGCGGGTGCCCTGGAGAAACAACATCGGTATCCCGACCCGCTCGAGATGCTCCCCACGCGCCACCGCCCGCTGCCTGGCCGGATGAAGGGGAAAGCCGAGGAACAGCAGGCCGCGCACGCCTTCCAGCGGGCGCCGGGCGGCCGCGTTGGACGTCATCCGCCCGCCCAGCGACTTGCCACCGGCGTACAGCGGAAGCTCGGGCGCAACCTCTCGCGCCTTGGCCACCGCGGCCCGCACCGTGGCCTCGAGCACGCCCGGCGGATCGGGGCGCCGGGCGCCGGCTTCGACGTAGGGGAATTGATACCGCAGGGTCGCCACCCCGCGATTCGCCAACGCCCGCGCGATCCGCTCCATGAACCGGTGCCGCATACCGGCCCCGGCGCCGTGTGCCAGGACATAGGTGGCCCAGGCGTCGGGCGGGCGCAGCAGAAGACCGGAAACCGTGCCGATCGTCTCGCCGACGTCGATGTCGAGGGGAATCTCGCCCGCCTGTATTGGACTGTCAGGTGTCATCGTGGCACGCTTGTCATCGCAGTCACGCATTTGGTCCCAGTCTCGCCTGTCATACCGAATTACACCTGTCATACGCAGTCACACCTGTCGCCGCCGGACCGACCGCGCGTCACTCCAGCTCCTCCATCAGCCGCTCCAGCGCCGACCCCAGATCCGGTGCGAGCTCGAGCACCTCCGCCAGCGGGTCGCCCTTCAGCTTTCGCATCCGCTCGGGCACCGTCCGAATGGTGTGCCGGCGGATGTCGAGCTTGCCGTTGACCTCCCGCCACGCGAGCGGGACCGAGACCGGAGCCCCCGGGATGGCCCGGACGCTGAACGGCGCCACGATCAGCTTGCCGGAGCCGTTCTGGAGATAGTCCACGTACACCTTGCCCTCCCGCTGGGTCACCTGGCGCACGATGGTCGCGATTCGGGGCAGCCGCTCGACGAGACAGCGCGCCAGCAGCTCGCCGAGCGAGCGCGACTGCTCGTGGGTGCACTGGCGGCCCAGCGGCATCATGAGGTGCAGCCCGGAGGAGCCGGTGCTCTTCACCAGCAGCGGAAGACCGATCCGGTCGCACAGCTTTTTGGCCGCACGGGCGACCTCGACCACGTGCTCGAACGGTGCGCCCTTCGGATCCAGATCGAGCACGCACCAGTCCGGCCGCTCGAGCGTGGGAGCTCGGCTGGCCCAGAGATGGAGCGGGATGGTTCCCAGGTTCACCACGTACAGCAGCGACGCCTCGTCGTCGCACACGAAGTAGTCGAGCTCCCGCTGAGTGTCCTCACTCCAAATGCGCTGGGTCCGGATCCACTCCGGCCGGAATCCGGGGGCGTCCTTCTGGAAGAACGACTTGCCCGTGATTCCGTCGGGATAGCGGGTCATCACCACGGGCCGGTTGCGCAGGTAGGCCAGCAGCCAGGGTGACACCGCTCGGTAGTACTCAAGCAGATCGCCCTTGGTGTAGCCCTCGCCGGGCCAGAAGACTTTCTTGAGGTTGGTGAGCTCGAAGGGAAGCTCGGCCACACCCTCATCCCGAGCGCCCGGCGTGTCATCCCGAGCGCCCGGCGTGTCATCCCGAGCGGAGCGAGGGATCTTGCCCGCCTGCTCCGATGACCGACCAGCAAGATCCCTCGGTCGCTTGCGCTCCCTCGGGATGACACCGTCGGGCTTCGCACTCGCCATACTCCCCTTGAACCGAGGATCCCGCACACATTCCTCCGGCGGCTTGTCGTCCCGGAACCGCAGAAATACCGGCTGCCTTAGCAGCCCCTCGTCGGTCCACTCGGTGTACTCCACTTCGCACACCATGACGGGGTCGACCCAGGTCATCCCCTTTTCCAGGGGAATGGGACCGGCGCACGGCGGCTCCGGACGGGTGTGGCCATCCAGCTCCCGCTTGGCCTCCTTCAGTTGCCGGTCGCTGAACCCGGTTCCCGCGCAGCCGGCGTACACCAGCGCGCCGTCCACGTGATCGGCCAGTTGCAGCGCGCCGAAACCGCCGCGGGAGCCCTTGGGAGCGGAGAAGCCCACCACCACGAAGTCGGCGGTATGTCGGGAGCGGATCTTGAGCCAGGCCGGCGAGCGGCCCGCCTTGTACGGCGAGTCGGCCTTCTTCGCGACCATGCCCTCGAGGCCGAGTCGCTCCGTCTCCTGATACAGCGCCTCGCCCTCATCCTCGACGTGCTCCAGGCACCGGAGCGCTCCGACCGGCGGGAGAACGCGCCGCAGCAGCGCCTTGCGGGCGGTGAGCGGCAGCGATCGCAGATCGAAGTCCTCGAAGGCCAGGAGGTCGAAGGCGTAGTACGTCACCGGAGTGTTGACCGTCGCGTGGCGGATGTCGATCGGCCGGGACAGCCGAGCCCGACTCTGCAGCAGTTGAAAGCTGGGCCGCCCGCTCTCGTTCAGAGCGACCACCTCCCCATCGAGTACCAGGCCGTCGAAGGGAAGCGCGGCGGCCGCGCGGGTGATCTCGGGAAAGCCGCCCGCGCAGTCGTTGCCGTTCCGGGTGAGCAGCCGCGGCTCGCCTTTGGACCGCGCCACGAGCACCCGATAGCCGTCGAGCTTGGGCTCGAACAGCCAGCCTTTGCGGGAGAACGCCCGCTCCGCCGTCTCCGCCAACATCAGCTTGACGGACTTCACGTCCACCGTCCGGCGCGGAGCGCCGAGCTCGATCAGCTCGCGGCGGAGGGCTTCGCCGGGATCGACCCCCGCCCCGAGCTCCTCCACCGTGAGTCCCGAGAGCACCGACTCGGGAGGAAGCTCTTCCGGGTCCTTGGAGGCCCAGGCATCCCGCTCCTTGATCAGCAGCCAGTCCTTCTCCGACTTCTTCAGCTTCACCAGGGTCCACGTCCCTCGCAGCTTGTAGCCCCGCAGCTCGAAGAGCAGTTTCCCCTTGGCCAGGCCCTCCAGCGGGTCGCCGATCGCGATCCACTCGCCCCGGTCCCACACGATCACCGCACCGGCGCCGTAGTTTCCCTCCGGGATCAGTCCCTCGAAGTCCCCGTACTCCAGCGGGTGATCCTCCACATGCACCGCCAGGCGCTTCTCGGCGGTGTCGTAGGACGGCCCCTTGGGCACGGCCCAAGATCGGAGCACCCCTTCCATCTGGAGTCGCAGATCGAAGTGCAGCCGTCGGGCGGCGTGCTGGTGCACCACGAAGAGTCCGCCGTTGCCGTCGGACCCGACGACGCCCGCGGGCTCCGGCGTCCGCTCCAGCGAGCGCTTGGCGCGGTAGGTGTCGAGGCGGGCGGCATCGGGGGAGCGCTTTGGGGTCATCGGTTGGTTTGGGGAAGGTTACCCCAACTGCGCGGCAGGACCTTTCGAGCTGGGTTCAGGGCACTGTAGCCACCGGTCCGCCCAATCGCCGATCGCCGCCACCACCGGCCTCAGCGCCAGGCCCTTTTCGGTCAACTGATACTCGATCCGAACCGGCGTCTCGGCGAACACCCGCCGGACCACGATTCCCTCCGACTCCAGCTCCCGCAGCCGCTCGGACAACATCCTGTCGCTGATGTCAGGTATCGCCTCGCGCAAGTCGGTGAACCGGTGCGCCCCGGCGAGCATCTCCCGCACGATCGCGCCCGACCAGCGCCGGCCGATCAGCTCGACCGCCTTATGGAAGTCGGGACAGAAATTCGAGTTATGGGACATGGTGGAGCTGAATGGCAGGCGGCCCCTTGACGGCAACGTGCAGGTTCAGTAACGTGGTTACCAATAGTAAGCCGGGCCGGCCGCCGGGGGAATGAGCCCTATTCTCCCGGCTTTGATCGACCCACGAAGTTCGATGGTTGTCTAACTGTCGTATTCAGTTAAGGTTGGACCGTCTTCGGAGGCCGGCATGTCCCGAAGTCCCGCTGTTCCGCGCAGTCAGTCTCGAGTGAGCATCGAAGCCCACGGCAGTATCGCACCCATGCACCGGGGCCGGCGTTTGGCCCCAGGAACTCGCACACCATGAGTCACGCCTACAACAATTCCCGCGGTTGGGTCGCCTCCGCCCTCCTGCTCGGCACCATCGTCGCGACCGGAGCGGGGCTTGCCGCCTGGAAGTACAGCGACATCGAGGCCGAGGCGGCAGCCTCCGCCAATCAGCCGGAGCCGACAGAACTGGTGACCGCCGCGGTGGCCACGGAGCGCGAGCACCGGCGCACCACCACCTCCATCGGGACGGTCCTCGCCCTCCGCTCCATCACCCTCCGCAACGAGCTGGCTGGCACCGTGCGCCGGGCCCAGCTCACGCCGGGACAGATCGTGGATGCGGGCACGGTGCTGGTGGCGCTCGACGCGTCGGTGGAACAGGCCGAGCTGCAGGCGCAGGAGGCCCAAGCCACCCTGGCGAAGACCACGCTCGACCGGCTGGAGACCCTGCGCGAGGCTCGCGCCACTTCCCAGGAGGAAGTGGACCAGGCGCGGGCCGCCCGTGACGTGGCGGTGGCCCAGATGGCGCGGACCCGTGCGGTCATCGCCAAGAAGGTCATCCGCGCGCCATTCCGGGCCCGGGTGGGGCTCTCCGACGTGCATCCCGGGCAGTACCTCGACGAGGGGACCGAGCTGACCACGCTCCAGGGTGTCGCCGACGCCTCCCACGTGGACTTCACGGTCGCGCAGCGGGTCGCGGCGGCCCTCGATGTGGGCGACAGCGTGGGCGTCACCGCCGGCAGTGACAGCTCGGCGTTCCCCGCTCGCATCGTCGCCATAGACTCGCGGGTGGATCCCACCACCCGCAACGCGACCGTCCGCGCCCGGATCGTAGGCGGCGTTGCGCCGTCACCCGGAGCGTCGGTGCGCGTGCTGGTGTCGGTCGGCCCGCGGAGCACCGTCGTCGGCGTTCCGGTCAGCGCCCTGCGCAAAGGGCCCGGCGGTGACCACGTCTTCGTGATTGCCGCGGACACGGCCGGCAAGAACCGGGCGCACCTGAGGCCGGTGGAGAGCGGGCCCGTGCTGGGCGAGGAAGTCCTGATTCTCGGCGGAGTCAAGGCCGGGGAGCGGGTGGCTACCTCGGGATCGTTCAAGTTGCGCGAGGCGGTGCTGGTCGCGGTGGCGGACTCCACTAAGCAAGCCGCCGGCGCGGAAGGAGCCCAGTGACCGCCATGCGCTCCTTTACCGACATCTTCATTCGCCACCCCGTACTCGCGGTGGTGGTCAACCTGGTCATCGTCCTGGTGGGTTGGCGGGCGCTGACCAGCCTGCCGGTTCAGCAGTATCCCCAGATCGAGAGCTCGTCGGTGATCATCACGACGGTCTACTACGGCGCCAGCGCCGAGACCGTCCGTGGCTTTCTGACCACGCCCATCGAGCGGTCGGTGTCGGCCATCGGCGGCGTGGAATATGTGGAGTCCACCAGCCGCGCGGGCGTGAGCACCGTGACGGTGCGGCTGAAGCTCAATCACAACAGCACCGCCGCCCTGGCCGAGGTCACCGCGCGGCTCCAGCAGGTCGCCTCGGAGCTGCCGGCGGAGGCCGAGCCGCCGGCGGTGGAGGTGCAGCGCGACGACCGGCCCTACGCCACGTTCTATCTCAGCTTCACCTCGCCGGAACGCAGCGTGCCGGAGATCACCGATTGGCTGACCCGAAGCATCCAGCCGCAGCTCGCGACCCTGGAGGGGGTCCAGCGGGTGAGCAACAACGAGGGCGGCCGGCCGATGGCCATGCGGGTCTGGATTGACCCCGATCGCCTCGCGGCGCTCAACCTCTCGCCGGGCGACGTACAGGCGGCGCTACAGCGCAACAACTATCTCGCCGCGGTGGGCCAGACCAAGGGCAACCAGGTACAGGTGAACCTGCTGGCCAACACCGACCTGCGCTCGGTGGACGAGTTCGAGAAGCTGATCGTGGCCGACCGGGACGGCGCCATCGTGCGGCTGAGCGACGTGGCGCGGGTGGAGCTGGGCGCGGAAGAGGCGAACCTGGTCGCCAAGTACAACGAGTCGGAGAGCGTCTACCTCGGCGTGTGGCCCCTGGTGGGCGCCAACGAGATCCAGGTGGCGAGCCGGCTGCGCGCCGAGATGGAGCGGCTCCGGCCGACCCTGCCCAAGGACATGGAGATGCGCCTGGTGTGGGACGGAACGATGTTCATGCGCGACGCGCTGAAGGAGATCACCAAGACGCTGGTGGAGACGATGCTGATCGTCGGGCTGGCAGTGTTCCTCTTCATGGGCTCGATCCGCACGGCGCTGGTGCCGCTGGTGGCCATGCCGGTCTCCCTGCTGGGCGCCGCGATCGTGATGTTCGCCATGGGGTTCAGCCTCAACCTGCTGACCATCCTCGCGATCGTGCTCTCGGTCGGCCTGGTGGTCGACGACGCCATCGTCGTGGTGGAGAACGTCGAGCGGCACGTGCGCCTGGGCAAGACGCCGGTGCAGGCGGCGCTGGTCGGCGCGCGCGAGCTGGTCGGGCCCATCCTGGCGATGACGGTGACACTCGCGGCGGTCTACACCCCGATCGGCTTCCAGGGTGGGCTCACGGGGTCGCTGTTTCTGGAGTTCGCCATCACGCTGGCCGCCGCGGTCGTGGTGTCGGGCATCGTGGCGGTCACGCTCTCGCCGGTCATGAGCTCGCGCTTCGTCCATGCGCACGGCAAGGAGGGCCGGCTCACGGCCCTGGTCAACCGGGCATTCGACGCGGTGCGCCGGATGTACGCCAGATTGCTGGACGGAGCGCTGCAGATCCGTTGGGCGGTAGTGGCCGGCTCGCTGCTGATCATGGCCGCGGCATGGCCGCTGTACAGCTTCTCCCGGCGCGAGCTGGCGCCGGTGGAGGATCAGAGCCACATCAGCCTGTTCCTGGAGGCGCCGCCTGACGCCTCGCTGGCGGCGAACAACCGCGCCTCCAAGGAAGTGGTGCGCGCGATCCGCTCGTTCCCCGAGGCGGAATTCATGTGGTCGCTGACCGCGAACTGGGGCGGCTTCGGCGGCATGGTCGCCAAGGACTGGACCAAGCGCGAACGCTCGACCGAGGAGATGTACGGGGAGGTGTTCGGCGCGGTCTCCCAAATCCCTGGGCTTCGCGTGTTTCCCCGGCTGGACCCGCCGCTCCCGACGCCCGGCCAGTACGACGTCGAGCTGGTGCTCCAGAGCGAGGCGCCGCCGGAACAGATGCTGGAGACGGTCGGCGCGGTGGTAGGAGCCGGCTGGCAGAGCGGCAAGTTCCTGTACGTGGACACCGACCTGAAGATCGACCTGCCCGAGGCGCGGGTAGTGATCGACCGCGAGCAGGTCGCCGACCTGGGGCTCGACCTGGCCAGCGTCGGCCGGGAGCTGGGCACTCTGCTCGGCGGGGGATACGTCAACCGGTTCAACTTTTTCGACCGGAGCTACAAGGTCATCCCCCAGATCGGCGAAGCGGATCGGGCGACCGTGGGCCCGCTGCTCGACCTCAAGATCAAGACTCCGAGCGGAGAGCTGGTGCCGGTCTCCACCTTCACCCGGATTGAGTCGAGCACCGCGCCGCGGACCCTGAACCGCTTCCAGCAGCGGAATGCGGTGCGGGTATTCGGCGGCGTTCAGCCGGGCGTCACCAAGGAGGAAGGGCTGCGGGTTCTCGAGGCCGCGGCGGCGGCGGCGGGCGGCCCGGGCATCGTGCTTGACCACGCCGGCGAGTCCCGCCAGATCCGCCGCGAGGGCGGCGCGCTTACCGTCACGTTGGGTTTCGCTGTGGTGCTGATCTACCTGGTGCTGGCGGCGCAGTTCAAGAGCTTCCGCGACCCGCTGATCGTGCTGCTGGGCTCGGTACCGCTCGCGATCTCCGGCGCGCTGGTGTTCAGCTTCCTCGACCTCACCACGATCAACATCTACTCCCAGGTCGGGCTGATCACGCTGGTGGGTCTGATCGCGAAAAACGGCATCCTCATCGTCCAGTTCGCCAACACGCTTCAGGAGCGCGGCCTGGAGAAGATGGCCGCGCTGCGGGAAGCGGCGTCGACCCGATTGCGGCCGGTGCTCATGACCTCCGCGGCCACCGTCCTCGGGCACTTCCCGCTGGTGCTGGTGTCGGGACCGGGATCGGAAGCCCGAAACAGCATCGGCACAGTGCTAGTGACCGGGATGCTGGTGGGCACCGTGTTCACCCTGTTCGTCGTGCCGGTGTTTTACTCCCTTATCGCGGCGCAGCACCGGCCGGCGGAGGCGGCTGAGGAGTTCGAGCAGGTGGGTGGGATTCTGGCGGAGGCCTAGGTTCCGCTGACTCTCTCGTCAGGTAGTGCTCGGAAAGAATCGATTGTCACCCTGAACGCAGTGAAGGGGACCATGCCCGACATGGCCTCCTTCGCTTCGCTCAGGATGACAATGCCAGTCCCTGCCGTAAGAAGCCGGACCATCCCCCCCCGACCTCTCCCTCCCGAGCCCCCGGCATCATTCAGTAACTCCAACTCCCGGCTGACCCTACACGATTGTCCCTGGCTCCGGCCCGAACGCCGTCTTGCGGGGCCCGCTTCCTGCCTGTATATCCAACCCCCAATATGGCCGCCAGATCTATCAGTTCCGCGACGATCTCCTTCGGGCTGGTCTCAGTCCCGGTCAATCTCTTTTCCTCCAGCGAGTCCTCCGCCGCGGTCAGCTTCAACATGCTGCACACCACGTGCGGCTCCCGGCTGAAGCAGCAGTACGTCTGCTCCAAGGAGGGCTCGGTCGTCGAGAAGGACGAGGTGGGCAAGGGGTACGAGTTCGCCAAGGGCCAGTACGTGCGGTTCAGCACCGAGGAGATCAAGGCTCTCGACGAGAAGGCCACCAACGCGATCGACATCGCCGAGTTCGTCCCTCTCGCCGCGGTGGACCGGATCT
>JACCRH010000086.1 GCA_013813675.1 Gemmatimonadales bacterium | reverse complement strand
CGCCGCGGCTCGGTCAGACCGTCGCCGTGGATGGCCGCGACCTGGAGGCGGCCGACCTGGAACGTCAGCCGGTGGGGATCGAACCTGAGGCCCAGGTCGCGGCTCCAGAAATCCCCGCCCCAGCGGTCGTGGTTTCCCCCTACCATTAGTACAGGGAGGCGGCGGGCCAGCCGGGCCAGCGCCGCGGCCACATGAAAGCCGCGCCGGGGGACCACCCGGGAGTAGGAAAACCAGAAATCGAAGAGGTCACCGTTGACCAGCAGGCTGTCGCCCAGGGATGGCACGGCGTCGAGGAAGGCCAGGAACGCTTCCTCCACGGCGGGTGGTGTCACGCCGAGATGCGCGTCGGAGACGACGATGAGGGTCTGCCCCAGCACGGGGCCAAAGATGGGTCGCGCCAGGAGTCGCCGCAACCGGCCTGGCACGAACTGTCACTTTCGCGCCAGGCTGAGCGTCTACCTCCCGTGAAGCCCACCGCGCGCGCCCCGGAGATCTCGGAGACATCGGTGCGGGTCAATTACTCCGAGACCGACCAGATGGGAGTGGTCTACCATGCCCGCTACCTGGTCTGGCTCGACGTCGCCCGGACCGAGCATCTCCGCCTGGCGGGAATGAGCTACCGGGAGCTGGAGGAGGCCGGACTCAGGCTCGCCGTGAGCGAGGTGGCGGTTCGCTATCGCCGGCCCGCCCGCTACGACGACCGCATCAGGATCCGCTGCTGGGTGCGTGACCTCGCATCCCGGCGGATCGACTTCGGCTACGCCATCGAGCGGGAGGAGGACGGCACGCTGCTCGCCACCGCCTTCACCTCGCTGCTGGCACTGGACCATACGATGCGCTTTACCCGATTGCCCGATGCGGTTGGGCTCGCCATGCACCCGATCCCCGATCCCGTGAGCCTCGAGCTCGCCTCGGAACGGAGTAAACCTGCGATCCATGTCCGCTGACTTCCGCGCTCGGCTGGCAACCGTGCTCCGCGCCGCGCTGCTGGCGGGCCTCACATTCCCCGGCGCCCCGTCCAGCGCGCCGGCCCAGCAGGAGGCGGTGGTCGAGCAGGTGGCGCCGATCCTGGCCGCCGAGGACTCCCGGAATTTTCTGCCGGCGCTCTTCCGGAGCGCCTTGGTCGCGCCCGACTCCGTGGTCCGCCGGCTCGCCGCGACGGCCGCAGGCCGCATCGGCGATCTCCAGGCGACTCCGCTCCTCCTCCCGTTGCTCTCGGATGCCGATTCCACGGTTCGGGTGGCCGCCGCGTTCGCGCTGGGCCTGCTCCGTGATACGGCTGCCGCCCAGCCGCTGATGGATCGGATCACCGGCCTCCCGGCTCTCGACGGGCCCAGCTCGGAAGAGGCTCTGGTGGCTCTCGCCAAGATCGGCGGTCCCGGGGTCGGCAGGTTCTTCGGCGGGATCCTGGGCGGCAGCGTCGTTCCCAGCCGGGAAGACCGTCGCCCGCTGCTGAGCCAGATCGTGCTCGAGTCGTGGCGCCTCGGGCCCGACGCGCCAACGCAGGCGCTCCTGCCGTTCCTCGAGGATACCGCGGCCACCTTCCGCTGGCGCGCGGCGTACAGCCTGGGAAGGCTGCGAGCTCCGGCGGCGGCCGCCGGCCTCACCGTCGCGCTGCGCGACCCGGACGTGACCGTGCGGGCCATGGCCGCGCGAGGACTCACCCGGAGCTATGTCGACTCCGCTGGGCTGGCACCTAAGACCGTCACGGCGCTGCTGCTGCGCGCGGTCACCGATCCCGAGGTGCCGGTTCGAGTCAACGCCTTGCGCTCGCTGGCGGACTTCCGCGACTCGTCGCTCGCGTCGAAGGTAGTCCCGCTACTCGGCGACCCCGTGCCGAGCGTTCAAGTACAGGCGGCCATGACCGCCGGCGCGCTGGGCGGGGCGGAGGCGGCACGAGGGCTGGCACGCATCGCGTCGGGCAAGGGGCCCGTCGGCGTGAGGCGGGAAGCGCTGGTGGCGCTGGCCCGGGTGGACAGCGCGGCATTCACCTCGGCGGTGCCCCGATGGCAGACCAGGTCCGACTGGAGGGAGCGGGCGGCCGCCGCCGAGGGTGCGGCGATCGCCGGCTCCGGCCCGCGTCCCTGGTTTCTGTCGGATCGGGACGCCCGCGTGGTGGCCGCGGGGCTGCAGGCCTGGGCCGGCGAGGTCGAGGGACCCGACCCGGCCCTGATCGCCTCCGCACGTCCGCTGGTCCAGCACGCCGACGCCGCCGTCCGGAGTGTCGCCGCCGACGCCTTGGCCCGAACCGCCAAGCCGGACGACCTGGCCATGCTCGCCGCTGCCTACCGCCGCTCGCGCCCCGACTCGTTCCCCGATGCGGCGCTCGCCGCGCTCGGTGGCATCCTCGCCATCCGGAAGGCGTCCCGCGAGACCCAGGTGCGGGTGGATCAGGAGTTCGCGGCCTCGGCCCCCCGGCCCGACGACTACGTGATCCGCCGCTGGGCCGAAGAGAACTGGCCCGAGCTGGCCGACCGCTGGGGAGGTTCGGCCCCCATAACCACCGGCCGGAGCCCGCAGGACTACCGCGATCTCACCCGCCGGTACGTGCTGGCTCCCGATTCCCTCGCGCGGCCCAAGGTCACCATCGATACCGATCAGCGCGGCCCGATCGAGATCGAGCTGCTCGGACCCGAGGCGCCGCTCACCGTGGCCAACTTCGTGCGCCTGATCGAACGGCGCTTCTTCGACGGCAACCGCTGGCATCGGGTGGTGCCCAACTTCGTGGTCCAGGATGGCGACCCGCGGGGCGACGGGTTCGGCAGCCCCGGCGGTGCCATCCGGGATGAGATCAATCGTCACCGGTATGGCGGCTCGATGCTCGGCATGGCGCTCTCCGGGCCGGATACCGGATCGAGCCAGTGGTTCATCAATCTCAGCCCCCAGCCGCATCTCGACGGCACCTACACCATCTTCGGCCGGGTGACCGCCGGGCAGACCTATCTGGCCCGGATCACGCAGGGCGAACTGATCCGGACCATCCGGGTGAAGTGAGGCGGATATGTCACTCCTGAGCAGGTGGTCGCTCGCCGTTTCCGTCGCCGCCGGTCTGGGCGCCCTCGCGCCGGCCGATCTCGCCGCCCAGTTCTTCAGCTTCGGCCAGAACAAGATCCAGTACCGGAAGCTGGAGTGGCGCATTCTCCGCGGGACGCACGTGGACCTGCACTACTATCCCGCGGAGGCTGAGCTCGCTCCCGCCGCCCTGGCCTACGCCGAGGCGAGCTACGACACCCTTGCCGTGCAGTTCGGCCACGACGTGGCGGAGCGGGTGCCGCTGGTGGTGTACGCCTCGCACACCGACTTCGAGCAGACCAACATCCTGCCGTTCAC
>JACCRH010000044.1 GCA_013813675.1 Gemmatimonadales bacterium | reverse complement strand
CCGATCCATCTCCCCAACTTTCGAGCTTCTCATGAGCCTCTTCCGTCGCAAGGATGTGTCCGCGCTTCAGGCCGAGGTCGCCTCGGATCACAGCCTCAAGCGCGTGCTCGGGCCCGTCAACCTGGTCCTCCTCGGTATCGGCGCCGTCATCGGCGCGGGGATCTTCGTCTTGACGGGCCAGGCGGCCGCCAACTACGCCGGGCCGGGAATCGTGTACTCCTTCCTGCTCGCGGGTACCGCCTGCGCCTTCGCCGGACTGTGCTACGCCGAATTTGCCGCCATGATTCCCATCGCCGGCTCAGCCTATACGTACGGCTACGCGACGCTGGGCGAGCTCGTCGCCTGGATCATCGGGTGGGACCTGATTCTGGAATACCTCTTCGCCGCCTCCACCGTCGCGGTGGGTTGGTCGGGCTACATGGTCTCGTTTCTCAAGGATCTCGGCATCAACATCCCCGCCGCCTACACCTCGGCGCCGTACACCCACACCACGCCGACCGACGCGGGGCTCAACGTCTGGCGGCTCTTTAGCGAGGGATGGTCGGCCACCGGGGCGGTGCTCAACGTGCCGGCGATGTTCATCGTGGGGCTGATCACCATCCTGCTGATCGTCGGCATCAGCGAGTCGGCGACGTTCAACAACATCGCGGTGGTCATCAAGGTCACGGTGGTGCTGCTGTTCATCGCCTTCGGCATCGGCTACATCAACGCCGACAACTGGACGCCGTTCATCCCGCCGGCCGAAGGCCCGGGGAAGTACGGCTGGGACGGCATCGTGCGCGGCGCGGGCGTGATCTTCTTCGCGTACATCGGATTCGACGCGGTCTCGACGGCGGCGCAGGAGACCCGAAATCCGCAGAAGGACATGCCGATCGGCATCATGGGATCGCTCGCCATCTGCACGGTGCTCTACATTGCGGTGGCGCTGGTGCTGACCGGTATCGTCCACTACTCCCAACTCAACGTCCCCGATCCGATCGCCGTGGGCATCAACGCGGTGGGCCCGCAGCTCGCGTGGCTCCGGCCGATCATCAAGATTGGCGCGATCGCCGGCCTCTCCTCGGTCATCCTGGTCATGCTCCTCGGCCAGCCCCGGATCTTCTACACCATGTCGAAGGACGGCCTGCTGCCGCCGGTCTTCGCCGCAGTGCATCCCAAGTTCCGGACACCGTGGCTTGCCAGCGCGGTCACCGGTGGCTTCGCGATGCTGTTCGCGGGCCTGCTGCCCATCGGACTGCTTGGCGAGCTGGTCTCGATCGGCACCCTGCTTGCGTTCGGCATCGTCTGCGCCGGCGTGCTGGTGCTGCGCTACACCGATCCCGAGCGGCCCCGGCCTTTCAAGACGCCGCTGGTGCCGTTCGTGCCGCTCGCGGGGATGGGGGCCTGCCTCTATCTGATGCTCGGCCTGCCGGTGGACACCTGGGCCCGGTTGATCGTGTGGATGGTGCTGGGCCTGGCGATCTATTTCCTGTACGGGAAGTCGCACTCGAAGGTGCAGCAGGCGGCGAGGTAGGGGAGGCGAGGCGGAACGGCGGTAGAGGCGGAACGGCGGGGGAGGCGAACAAAGCGGCGCAAGGTGTCATCCCGAACGAAGTGAGGGATCTGCTCAGCCGGGTTCTAGAGCCGGCCGGCAAGATCCCTCGCTTCGCTCGGGATGACATCTCGTCACCCGCAGGCTGTTCTCTGCTCCCGCCGTTCCGCCATTCCGCCCTACCATCGTCCCCCACTCCAGCCCATCTTGCGCAGATGCCTTTCGTTCTGTCACCGGACCGGCTCGAAGCCGCCCGGGCGTTTGCCGCGACGTTTCAACCGGGACAGCGGGTGTGTCTCACTACCCACGTCAATCCCGACGGCGATGGGCTGGGCAGCGAGGCGGGCCTGGCCCACCTGTTGAAGGCCCGGGGAGTGGACGTGGTGGTCACCAACCCGACCGCCACGCCGCCCCGGTTCGACTTTCTCTTCGAGGACTTGCCAGGCCTGGACAAAACCCGCGAAGCGGTGAAGGAGCTGCGGCGGGCCGACCGGATCGTGGTGCTCGACATCGCCGATCTGGGCCGGCTCGGTATGCTGGGCGAGACGGTCCGGTCCCGCGGTGTCCCGGTCGCCTGCATCGACCATCACGTCGGCACCGGCGTGCTCCCCGAGGGGCCCCGCTACCTCGACTCCGACGCCGCGGCCACCGGGGAGCTGGTCTTCGAGCTCGCGGTGGCCAACGGCTGGCCGGTGGACCAGGCCGTGGCGCGCGGCCTCTACGTCGCCATTCTGACCGATACCGGCGGGTTCCGCTTCAGCAACACCCGCCCCCGCACCCTCCGGGTTGCGGCCGAGCTGCTGGAGACGGGCGTGGATCCCGAGGAGATCTACCTCGAGGTCTACGCCCGGGCGCCCGAGGGCCGCCCCCGTCTCTTCGCCGAAGCGCTGCAGACGCTGGTGGTGGAGCCGGACCACGGACTCGCCTGGGTCACCGTGCCGCCCGGTGCTATCGAGCGACTCGGCGTCTCCTCGGACGATCTTGACGGCGTGGTCGAGTTTCCCCGCTCGATCGAGGGCGTCCGGATGGCCCTCCTCTTTCGCGAGGTCAGCCAGGGAAGGGTGAAGGTGTCCCTCCGCTCCATCGGCCCGGTGGATGTCGCCGCCTTTGCCAAACAGTTTGGCGGCGGCGGCCACACCAAAGCCGCGGGGCTCGCCCTGGCAGGCTCGCTCGGCGAGGTGCAGGCCACGGTCCTCGCCGCCGCGCGCGACTACCTCGGCGGCGACGGCCGTAACCCCTGAGCGTGGTTGACCCACTCTCCGGGGGGCCTATATTCCCGACTATGCTAGTAGGAATTCGCCCTGCGGCGGCGCATGAACACGATTGATCGCATCGAGCGCACCCTCGATACCCTGCGGCCCTACATCGCGTCCCATCGCGGCCACGTCGAGGTGGTGGATTTCGACGAGGGCGAGGGGGTCCTTCTCCTCCGGCTCGGCGGGACCTGCCAGGGCTGCGCGGCGTCCGCCGTGACGCTTCGGCAAGGCATCGAAGCCCGGCTGCGCGACATGGTGCCCGAGGTCAAGCACGTGGAGGCAGTTTGACCGCTGAGCCGCTGGAAGCCAGGGTTACCGCCGCTCTCGCCCGCATCCGGAATCCCCGTCTCGAGAACGATCTCCTGTCGGCCGGCATGATCCGCGATCTGGCGGTGACCCCGGACGGCGCGGTGAGCTTCACCTTCTTGCTGGCGCCCGAGGATCCCGCGACGCTGGTTCGCCAGGCGCGCGCCGCGGTGCAGGAGCTCGACGGCGTCCGCCGCGACGCGGTCAAGATCGCCGTCACCAATCCCGCCGGTCCGGCGAAAGTCACCCACGCCCCACCCGGCGGGGGCGAAGCCGGTCCCCCACAGCCCCCGGTGGCGCCCGAGATGCCGGATCTCGGACGCATCATCGCGATCTCTTCGGGCAAAGGTGGCGTGGGAAAGTCCACCGTGTCGGCGAACCTCGCGGTGGCGCTCGCGCAAGCCGGGCTCCGAGTCGGCCTCATGGACGCCGACGTGTACGGGCCTAACATCCCCCGCATGTTCGGCGTGTCGGAGCGTCCGCCCGTGACGGGGGGAAAAATTCAGCCGCTCGAGGCCCACGGCGTGAAGCTGATGTCGCTGGGTTTCCTGGTGGAGCGCGACGCTCCGGCCATCTGGCGGGGCCCGATCATCATGAAGGTCGTGCAGCAGTTCCTGCGCGACGTGGAATGGGGTCGCCTGGACTACTTCCTGGTGGACCTGCCGCCGGGCACCGGCGACGCGCAGCTCTCGCTGGTCCAGGCGACCCACGTCTCCGGCGCACTGATCGTCACCACCCCGCAGGAGATGGCCGTGGGCGATGCTCTCCGCGGCGCCCGGATGTTCGAGCGGGTCGGCGTGCCGGTCATCGGCATCGTCGAGAACATGAGCGGCTTCGTGGATCCGGAGAGCGGCCGCCGCTTCGAGCTCTTCGCCTCGGGCGGCGGGCAGCGGCTGGCGGACGAGCTGGGGGTGGACCTCCTGGGCAGCATCCCGCTGCAGCCCCGCCTCGCCGAGCTGGCTGACGGCGGGCGTCCGATCCTGGTCGCCGAGCCCGGAAGCCCGGCGGCTGCCGAGCTGCAGGTCGTCGCCGACCAGCTCCAGCGGAGGACCGCGGGTCGGTCCGCCGCCCTGCCCATCATGCGCGGCTGAGGAGCTCACGTCAGGGCGGCTGCACGTCCTCCTCGTCGTAGCCGCCATCCGGCCCATGACCTCGATCACGCTCCTCACGGATTTCGGCACCGCGGATTCCTACGTCGCCGAAGTAAAGGGCGTGCTGTCGAGCGCGGCCCCGGATGCCGCGCTGATTGACGTCACCCATTCGGTGCCGCCAGGAGACGTGCGCGCGGGTGCCTACCTGCTGGGCCGCGTCTGGCACCACTTCCCGCCGGGCACGGTCCACCTCGCCGTGGTAGACCCCGGCGTGGGCACCGGCCGCGCCGCCCTCGCGCTCGCCGCGCACGGCCACTACTTCGTGGGCCCGGACAACGGACTCTTCACCTTCGTGCTCCGCGACGCCGAGGTGCTGATCGTGTCGCTGCCCACGCCCGCCGACGCCTCGGCGACTTTTCACGGCCGCGATCTCTTCGCGCCTGCGGCGGCGGCGCTGGCCGGCGGACAGCGGTTGGCCGTGCTGGGCGAGCCGTTTGCCGCGATGCCGGCGCGTCTGGTCTACGCCGAGCCGCATTACGAGGGGAAGTCGGTCGTGGGGCAGGTGGTGTACGTGGACCGCTTCGGCACGCTGATCACCAATCTGGCGCCCGATCTGGTGCCGGCCTACGCGACGGTCGAGGTTGAGGGGCTGGAGGTGGGCCCGCTGCGCCGTACCTTCGGCGACGTCCCCACCGGCGGGCTGGTGGCCTACATCGGATCCGGGGGACAGGTCGAGATCGCGGTGCGCGACGGCTCGGCCTCGCGACGGCTGGGCATGGGTGTGGGCGGGAGAGTCAGGGCCCGGCTGGGCTAGGCCTGCGCCGCAGCTTCGAGAGTCCGAGCTTCAGATAGCCGTACAGCTTCCAGATCACGATCACCGCTATCACTACGAGCGCCACCACGATGGCGGCCGTCAGCAGCGGATGCGTGGCCGACATCCAGGCGAGGAATACCGCAAGGCCGTCCTCCAGCAGACTCAGGGTCCAGTTGCTCACCGGTTCGGGGCTCGCGTTCGCCGCCGCCCGGGTGCTCGCCTTGGCGCCGTGCGAAGTGAGCGCTACGCTCCCGGCGAGCAGGGCCGCCGCCAGCTTCCATTCCTCAGGCACACCCCCACCAGCGAAGGCGCTGTACGACAGCAGCGCCGCCGCGGGCGGGCGGATAAAGGTGTGGACCGCATCCCAGGCGCTGTCCACGAAAGGAATCTTGTCGGCGATGAACTCGACGAGAAAGAGCGTGAGGGCGACACCGACCACGACCGGATTGGCGAGGACCTGAAGCGGCTCGGGCAGGGTGACGATGCCGAGCCGCTGGAACAGCCCGGCGGCGGCGACCGTGGCGTACAGATTGAGGCCGGAAGCGAACGAGGTACCGAGAGCGAAGCCCAGGGTCTCGAGAGGGGACATGACCAGGAACCTATACCGGTGACAGAAAAGCATGCACCCCAATCAAACGTGCCACCTGTCATCCTGAGCCCTTCGGCAGCGCTCAGGGCAAGCTCCGCGAAGGAGGCATGATTCGGGTCATGCCCCTTCACTTCGTTCAGGGTGACATGCCGTCACGCTTCACGCGTGCCCCGTCCACCCACTCCACCCTCACTCCCCCGACGGCCGTCGTCACGTCGATGTCGAGGTGTCGCTCGGCGCGTTCGTACCCGGGAGATTGGAAGCTGTCGGCGGTCCGGACCAGACCCGCCGGGTCGAAGCTGGCGAAGAACCGGTCGAGGGTGAGACGCACGCCGACCCGGCGGGGCAGCCGAAGCGTCAGCTCACCCATCGCCATCCTGACTGTCGCCCGGGAGCTGGAGGACCACGCGCCACCGAAATCAAGGGTGACCTTACCCATACCGCCCTCGAAATCGATCCGGTCGCATCGGCTGTTCCCCAGGCCAAGCACGGTCACCTCGGCGGCGCCGGCAGTGATATCCGCCCCCCGACAGCGCGAGCGGTTCGGCTGGGAGAACCGGATCACCGCCTGGCTCGCGCCCGCCTGCATGCTGAGCTGGGACAGGCTCAGCCCGCCGAGCTCCAAGTCGGCGTCCACCGCGCCGAGCGCGATGTCGAGAGTGAGATCCACCGCCGGCGAGAAGGCGACATTCGCGTCCTGGCGGAGTTGTCGCTGGGAGACTACGCGGAGGCCGCCTTCCCCGGCGGGCCGAAGGCCCAGGGAGACCGCGCCCCTGGCGGCGTCGAAGGCACTGGTCGGGAGATAGCGGTCTTCGTCGTAGGAGGCGTCCATCCGGTAGAGCTCGGTGGACCGGCCAGGCGCGACCCGCAGCCCGCCCGCGCGGTAGTCGAGATCGGCCTGCAGGCGGGTCTCGCCGTGGAGCTGACGGAAGGTGGTGAACGCCCGCATGCTCTGGGCCGACGCGCTTCCCGCTCCGAGGGAAAGCGCCAGCGCCACGGCGGCGACGCGGAGCATCAGAGCCCCCGTGTGGGCGTCCGGCCGCCGGGCCGCCGCCCCGCGGGAACTCCGAACTGCGGGGTGGCCCACAGATACTCGTCGGTCAGCGCTTCGGGGGGAATAAGCCTGCCGGCAAAGTTCTCCCGGATCCCCGCCCGGCTGAGGAGCGCCGCGCCGAAGCCGGTGGTCGCGAGCAGCCAGGTCACCAGGAACGCGGCGCCGCGAATGAGGTCGCCCGCGACCGGCACCCAGCCGAACACCGACCATACCAGCCACAGCGCGGCCAGCGCGCCCAGCCCGATCAGGAGGTAGCGATAGCTGTTGGGGGAGCCGATGAACGCCCCGACCGCCATCCGCCGCCGGATGTAGGTCTCGCCCATGGCGTGGGCGACGGCCAGAAAGCCCCCCAGTGCCGCGACCACCACGAGCAGCCCATACACCGCGATGGCGAACGGGAGGAGCAGGATGCCGGCGACGCTCAGGATGAGCCCGACGATCAGCATGCCGAAGGTGGGAAGGACGAGGATCTGACCGAGCAAGCCAGTCACGAAGGCGCGGCCGAAGGAGTGCGAGACAGTATCGGAGACGACCTCGAGGTTCGGGCGGCCGAACATCACCAGGCCGAATCCGAGCGCCGCGAGCGTGAGAAACACCCCGAACACCCCCGCGAGCCGCCGGCCGACGGTGGCCAGCGCGCCGGGCTGGGCCTCGACCGCGGCGGCGGCGGGGGCGAAGATCGTGGTGGAGCGGAGAGCGCGGATCTCCCCGCCGATCTCGCCTCCCATGTCCCGCACGTCTCCGCCGAGGGCCAGGATGTCGCCCGAGACCAGCGCCCCCGGATGGACGATGACATCGCCGTCCACCGTCACCAGGTTGCCGTGCAGCCGGCCGTAGACGTCGGCATCGCCCTGCACCACCAGCAGATGGCCTTCGGGCGATTCGGCCGAGCCGATGATGAAGTCGCCCAGCCGTGCGGTACCGCCCGGTACGGTCACCCGGATCGTGCCATTTTGAGTGGCCAGCGCGGTCTTGAGCTTGCGTTCCATCTCGGTGGGGCGGGACAGGTCGCTCAGGTCGACCGGGGGCGTGCCCGCGGGACCGGGGGGAATGGCCTGGGGCCGGGGGCGAGCGGACCGGTCGCTACCCTGCTGACTCGCCACCAGGTCCCAGAAGTTTCTCACCAGCTCGACCGCCGCGGCTCCGGTCGGCACCGCCCGCGGCTCGGCGCGCACCGCCGACGGCAAGGCGGCGGTCAGGACCATCAGGCCGAGTACCGCGGCCCCGGCTCTAGCCCACATTGGCCACCTGCTGGGTCGGCAAAACCAGCAGGCGGCGCAGCGCGAACACCCCGCTCAGGTAGGCCAGGGTCGCCACGCCGACAGCGGCGGCCAGACGGCCGGGGTTGCCGGCCAGCGCCCGCGCACTCTCGTACCACGGCTGTTCGATGAAGTTGGACGCGAGCCCGCGGAGCGCGAGCCATCCCGCCTGGGTGCCCTGGGCCACCACCCAACTGCCGAGCGAAGCGAGCACGTCTGGGTTGGCCATGGTCCACGCGATGCTCGCTGCCATCGAGCCGAGAATTGCGAGGGCGAGGCTGGCCGCGAGGGCGATGGAGCGGCGGGTGCTGAAGAGCCGCGGGCGGACCACGGTGACCGAGGCCATCACCCGGTCAGCGAATGCGGCCGACGGGCGCATCGGCGGCAGGGCGGCGAGCTGCTCGACGATTTCGCGCTCCACCTGCGCGCGCTCGAAACACTCCGGGCAGAGGTCGAGGTGTCTGGTGCGTTCGGCGTCGAGGGTGTCGCTCAGCCAGTGCTCGACGTCGTCCGGCAAGAGGTGGGGGCCGGGTGCCTGGGTCATAAGTGGACCCTCCTACGGTCGGGGTTTGGCGAAGGTTTCATTCTTTCAGGTGCGCGAGCGCGAGCCGCAGCTCGTTGCGGGCGCGGTGGATATAGGTCTTCACCGTGCCCAGCGGGAGGTCCAGGATTTCGGCGATCTCCTCGTAGGCCCGGCCCTCCACGTGGCGCAGCAGGATGCACGAGCGATACTCGGGCCTGAGCCGGCCGATGGCGGCTTCGATCGCCCCACCCAGCTCCCTCGCCTCGACCGCGTCGAGAGGGGATTCCTGCCTCGCCCCGATCTGCAGCGCCGTAGCTTGCATCGCCTCGGGGGTCTCGGCGTGCGGTGATCCGTCGAGGGAGAGTGTGTCCAGCTCGCGGCGCCGCAAGTGATCGATGGCCGCGTTGTTGGCGATCTTGAAGATCCAGGAGGAGAACTTGAATTCCGGCCGATAGGAGTCGATCGCGTTGAGCGCCTTGACGAAGGTCTCCTGCGCCAGATCCTCGGCCAGCTCGCGGTCGCGCACCATCCGGTACACCAGCGCGAACACCGGCCGCTCGTAGCGCCGGACCAGCTCGCGGTAGGCCGCCTCCCGCCCTCCCCGGGCCAGCAGCACGACCTCCTGATCGGTGAGCCGGGGCCAATCCGCCTCCTCAGGCATGGCGGGTCCGGCTTGCCAAGGCTCCTGCGGCAGGACTACATTGTGCGCCTATGTTAGCCTCGGATCGTAAGTTACCCGTTTCGGGCGGGCCCGAGAAACGGGCCTACGTCCGCGAGATGTTCACCGCCATCGCGCCCACGTACGACCGGCTCAACCGCATCATCAGCCTCCGGCTGGATCAGCGGTGGCGGCGGTACGGGGTGCAACGATTGGGTTGGGAGCGGGCGCCGGAGGGAATGTACCTCGATCTCTGCGCCGGTACGCTCGACTTCGGGGCCACTCTCGCGCGGCAGCCCGGATTTCAGGGCCGGGTCGTGGGCGCGGACTTTGTGCAGCGGATGCTCCGCCTGGGTCGGGGAAAGTCGCCGCGGCTCGCCCCGGTGAACGCCGATGCCCTATCGCTGCCGTTTTCGGACCGGACCTTCGACGGCGCGATGGTCGGGTGGGGCGTGCGCAACCTGATGGATCTGGATGCCGGACTGCGCGAGGCGGCGCGGGTGCTCAAGCCGGGCGCGCGCCTGGTGATCCTCGAGATGACCTTACCCCCGAACCCCCGGCTGCGGCGGGTGTACCAGTTCTATTTCCGCCGGATATTGCCCTGGATCGGCCGTGTGATCTCCAAACATACGACCGCGTATACCTGGCTTCCAGAGTCCACCCAGGCGTTTCCCGGCCCCGACGAGCTGCAGCGGCGCATGGAGCGCGAGGGATTCAGCGACGTGAGCTACCAGCTGTTGCTCGGGGGAGTGACCGCGCTGCACGTGGGCACTCGGGCGTGAGCCGGTTGTCATCCCGAGCGGAGCGAGGGATCTTGCCGATGCTTCCGGACATTCGCCGGCAAGATCCCTCGCTCCGCTCGAGATGACAACCGGCCTGTATCGGATGACCTCGCACCGCAATGGACGACACCTGCCCTGCACCGGATGACCCATGGCCCCTGACAATCTCCGCGACTTCATCAAGGCCATCGAGGACGCCGGTGAGCTCGTCCGCGTCACTCAGCCGGTGCGCGCACGGCTGGAGATCGCCGAGATCGCCGACCGGTGTATGAAGAGCCCGGGCGGTGGCCCGGCGCTCCTCTTCGAGCAGGTGCTGCTGGAGGACGGCCGGCCCAGCCCGCACCCGGTCGCCATCAATCTCTTTGGCTCCATGCGGCGGATGTGTCTGGCCCTCGGGGTGGACGATCTGGAGTCCGTGAGCGGGCGGATCTCGGAGCTGCTGGAGATGAAGGTCCCTCAAGGACTCCTGGGCAAGCTCGCGATGCTGCCCAAGCTGGCCGAGGTGGGGAAATTCCCGCCCACGCTCCGGAGCGGCCGCGCCCCGTGCCAGGAGGTGGTGCTCCGGGACGATGCGGTCAATCTCGACGACATCCCCTTCCTCACCACCTGGCCGGGCGACGGCGGGCGGTACATCACGCTCCCGATGGTGATCACCCGCGACCCCGCGCGGGGAATCCGCAACGTCGGCATGTACCGCATCCAGGTGCTCGGCAAGGACACGCTCGCGATGCATTGGCAGCGCCACAAGGTCGGCGCCGCCCATTGGCGCCAGATGGCCGCCGCCGGCGAGCGCATGCCGGTGGTCATCGCGCTCGGCGGCGACCCCGCGAGCATCTACTCGGGCTCGGCGCCGCTCCCACCCACGATCGACGAGTTCCTCTTCGCCGGCTTCCTCCGCCGTGCGCCGGTGGATCTCACCCGCGCAGTAACCTGCGATCTCGAGGTGCCCTCCGAGGCGGAGCTGGTGCTCGAGGGATATATCGACCCCGCGGAGCCGCTCGTCATCGAAGGCCCCTTCGGCGACCACACCGGGTTCTACTCACTGGCCGACTACTATCCCAAGGTCCACGTCACCGCCGTCACCGCGCGGCGGAGCCCGATCTACCCGGCCACTCTCGTCGGGCGTCCGCCGATGGAGGATTTCTACCTGGGGCATGCCACCGAGCGCATCTTTCTGCCGCTGCTCCGGCTGACCGTGCCAGAGATCGTGGACTATCACATGCCGGCGCCGGGAATCTTCCACAATCTCGTCTTCGTCGCGATCGACAAGCAGTATCCGGGACAGGCGTACAAGGTGATGAACGCGCTCTGGGGCCAGGGACTCATGTCGCTGGCCAAAGTGATCGTGGTGGTCGACCGGGATGTGAATGTGCGGGATCCGGACGAGGCCTGGTGGATTGCGCTCAACAACATCGACCCCGAGCGCGACGTCCGGTTCACTATGGGCCCGATGGACGTGCTCGACCACTCCAGCCGTGCGTTCACCTACGGCAGCAAGATGGGGATCGACGCAACCCGGAAATGGAGGGAAGAGGGATTCGACCGCGATTGGCCCGAGCGGATCCAGATGGACGAGGAGACCCGGCGTCGGGTGGACGAAATGTGGCCCCGGCTGGGAATCGCGTTGGAGCATCGGCGGAACAGCGGAACGGCGGAACGGCGGACGGTTCCGCCGCCCGAGAATAAGCCTCGATGAGCGAACCTTCCGCCGTCCCGCCGTTCCGCCGTTCCGCCGAGGGTCAGACCCTCCCCGGCGAGTCCCTGCTGGTCCGCTACGTCAACTTCGTCAAGCTGCCGCATACCCTCTTCGCGCTGCCTTTCGCGCTACTCGGGGTGCTGGCTGCCTCGTCGACCTCGGTGATTACCATCCGGACCGTGGTGCTCGTGGTGGTCGCCTTCTCCGCGGCGCGCTGGGCGGCGATGGGATTCAACCGCATCGCCGACCGCGGCTTCGACGCCCGCAACCCGCGCACCATGGGGCGGGAGCTGCCCCGGGGCGCGCTCACCCTGGCGCAGGCCTGGACCTCGGTGGCGGTCGCGGCCGCCATCTTCGTGCTGGCCGCCGGCGCACTCAACCGGCTCTGCCTGCTGCTGAGCCCGCTCGCGCTCGGGTGGATCATGACCTACAGCCTGGCCAAGCGATTCACCTGGTGGCCCCACCTGTGGCTCGGACTCGGCCTGGCGATCGCGCCGGTCGGCGGTTATCTCGCGGTGACCGGCCGGTGGAGCGAGCCGGAGTGGCCGCTCTTCGCGGTGGCCGCCGCGGTGGCAACCTGGGTGGCGGGGTTCGACATCTTTTACGCGTTACCGGACGAAGGCTTCGACCGGCGCGAGGGCCTTCGCAGCGCGGTCGTCCGGCTCGGCGAATCGCGCGCCATCCTTCTCGGCAAGGTGCTGCACGGCGTAACCATTCCGGCACTGGCGCTGTTCGGCTACGGCATGGGATTCGGGCAGTGGTACTATGCCGGCCTGGTGGTGGCGGCTGCGATGCTGGCCTACGAGCACAGCCTCGTCCGGCCCGGCGATCTGTCGCGCCTCGACGCGGCGTTCTTCACCATGAACGGCATCATGAGTGTCACCGTGTTTCTCTTCGCGCTCGCCGACCGCATGGCCGGGTGACCACCGTGCCAGCCCGGTATCCCGTCGTGCTCGCGCTCACCGGCGCCTCGGGCGCCCCCTACGGCGTGCGCCTACTCGCCGTGCTCGCCGGAAACAAGACCCCGGTTTGGCTGATCGCGTCAGCGCACGGAATGCGGCTCCTCGAGGCGGAGTGCGGCATCGGGTCGCTGGACGCGCTCAAGGCGGCCACCGGAGGCGATTGGTCCTCGGTGAGATGGTTCCCCGACGGAGACCGCGGTGCGCTGCCCGCCTCCGGCTCTCAGCGGACCAGCGGGATGGTGATCTGCCCCTGCTCCATGGGTACCGTGGCTGCCGTCGCGACCGGCACCTCCCGCTCCCTGGTGGAACGCGCCGCCGACGTAACTCTCAAGGAGCGGCGCCGGCTGATCCTGGTGCCACGCGAGACGCCGTTCTCGCTGGTCCATCTCAGAAACCTGGTGAGCGTGACGGAGGCAGGCGCCGTGGTGATCCCCGCGGCACCCGGCTTCTATCATCGGCCGACCCGAGTGGAGGAGCTGGTGGATTTCATCGTACAGCGGGTACTCGATCAGCTCGGCCTGGACATCGAGATCGCCCGACGCTGGGCCGGCGAGCCGGAGGCCGGATGAGAGGCTTCCGGGGCCGAGTGCTCGGAGCCGCGATGGCCCTCGCCGGCTGCGGGGGCGG
>JACCRH010000006.1 GCA_013813675.1 Gemmatimonadales bacterium | reverse complement strand
GCGGTGGTGGCCTATTGGCTGGACCACTCCTACGGGGCCGACTCCAAGCTCGACGTCGCCGCGTTCAGCGCCGCGGTCGGGATCGGTGTCGCGCTCAACATCTCTCGCTGGGTTCGCCGCACGCCGGCGGATCCGCTGGAGGAGGTGCCCTTCGCGGCGGGCATCAGCAGCACCTTCGACGACATCGTGCACGCCGCGAAGACGGTGCTGCACACTCCCACCCTGGTGTACGTCTTCCTCGCGGGAGCGATGATCTCCTTCGGGACCAACGGCATCGTCGGGTGGGGACCGACCTTCGTGTCGCGCGAGCTGCAGCTCAGTCCGGGCGAGGGCGCCGCCCTGCTGGGAAAGTGGGGCCTGATCTCGGGCGTGTCGGGTACATTGTTCGGCGGGTTCCTGGCCGACTGGCTCCGTCGGCGCTGGGAGACCGGCCGGGTGATCACCGTGGGGCTCGGGCTTCTCCTGGGGGGGCCGCTCACGGTCTGGCTGCTCACCATCCGGGATCCCGACGTGTTCAAGGCCGTGTTCACCGTCGCCTTCTTCTGCCTCTCGTGGTACAACGGGCCGATCACCGCGGTGATCTTCGACGTGGTACCGCCCCGGATCAGCGCTACAGTGGCCGGGGCGTACCTGCTGTTCATCCACCTCGCCGGCGATGCGATCGCGCTGCCGCTGGTGGGCATGCTGTCGGATCAGTTCGGCCTGGACCGGGCGATCCTGCTGCTGCCGGTGGTAGTGATCATGGGTGGAGTCGTGATCCTCGGCGCCACGCGTACGGCGGGGCGGGATATGGCGCGGGTGGCGGGGGAGCAGAGGAGATAGGGGTTGGTGGGGGCAGCACGGGAGTAGAGGTGGAACCTCAGTACGACGGAAGGCCGGCGGGGGCGGGCATCTGTCATCCCGAGGGAGCGAATGCGACCGAGGGATCTTCTAACCCGGCCTCGAGGACCGCGAAGAAGATCCCTCGCTCCGCTCGGGATGACATCTCCTCATCGGCAAGCTATTCGCCCGTTCCGCCGTTCCGCCCTACTCCATTTCCCCCGCGGGCAGCGATCTCATGTACATCCACACCGCCCGCACCTCCTCGTCCGTCATCTGGCCGCTCCGGACCCAGGGCATTTTCTCCGGGTCGATCACGCTCCCGTCGGGGCGCTTGCCCTGGCGGAGGGAGCGGAAGAAGTCTTCCTCGGTCCAGGTGCCGATCCGGCCGACGGTGATGTCCGGGGCGTCGGGGTTCGCGTCGCCGGCGAGTGCCAGGCCGTGGCAGCTCCGGCATCCGCCGATCGCCGCCAAGTACTCGCCGTACTCGACGCTCACGCCCGGCTCGCGGGCGGGGCGGCCGGCGTCGTGGTCGATCAGCCTTACGGAAGGAGGGGAAAGCTCCCTTTCAGGTAGAGCGCTCGTGCCACCGGGCCCACCTTCGGCTCGGGCAGATCTCGATCCACCGGTGGGAGCGTGCGGAGATATCCCAGGAGCGCTGCCAGGTCACCGTCGGTCAGCGGAGCGAAGGCCTCCGACGGCATGAAGATGAGAGGCCGCCGGTCCGCTCCCACGCCGTGGCGGAGCGCCCGCTCGAGATCGGCGTCGGTCCAGTCACCGATTCCACCCCGGCCCCCGGTGAGGTTGGATCCGGCGAGCCGTGCGAACGCCGGCTCGTCCACCCACAGCTCGCCGCCCATGTCCGCGCCGTGGCACTGCTGGCACTTTCCAATGGCCTCGACCAGGTGACGCCCCCGAGCCAGTGACACCGAGTCGGCCGCGGCGCGGACGGCCGACTGGGGAAACTCGTAGGTCTGCCGAATGTGCCTGGTGGTTATGGCGTACACCGCCGCGACGACAATGACGACCAGAAGCACGAGAGCGGCTATGGCACGGCCGATCCAGCGAAGCCATTGGGGCACGGCATTCCTCCTCGGGTGGAAACCGGGGCAGAACATACCGTTACCGCACGCTCTTGTACACCAGCTCGACCTCGGCGGCCTCCAGCCGCGCCAAGCCGACTGTGGTCTCGTCCCTTCGATTATATAGAGTGGTACGACATATGGAGTGGTGCGGCGCGTGGCTCCTCCCGGTGCATCCAGCAAGCCAGGTGCATAGGGGCGAGGGGTATGTCAACTTAAGGTGCTGGAAGGCTTTTTCGAGCCAGCAGGGTGCAAGGGCCGTGGGCGGGATGCCAGGCGGGGACTCACCGCACCGTACCCCCGAGCGTCCGAGCCGTAGCAACTGATTGCTCCGCATAATGTTGGGCAGGCCCGAGACACGGCATGGGTCGTGCCGATTTCACGCGTCATGTATTTCCCCGACGCCGACATTCCCGGCGACGCCTTTCCTCACACTGCCAGCGAGCCCCTGGTTCCGATCCTTCGCCTGGATCGAGGCGCGGCCGACGCCGACTCCCTGGCGACCTGGCACCAGGCGCTCTCGAACGCCTTGGCCGCCGACGTGTCTCACGATCTTCTGGGACTGTGGCTCTATCCTCTCACCGGCGGCGTCGTCTTGCTCGGCCCCGAGGCGCTGGCGCAGGATGACCTCAGCGTTCCACTTCCTTCGCCCCAACTGCGGATGAGTGAGCTCGCGATCCTGGAAGAGATCGTGCGCGACGCCGGCTATCGCTCCACCGCGTCATTCCCGATCCGCTTCGGGCGCCGAGACGTGGGACTTCTGCTGGTGGCCAGTCTCCACCCCGGCCGCTATCGAGGCATGGACCTCATGGTCCTTCGTCTGGCGGCGCAGCGGCTCACGCCGTCGCTGGGCCGTCTGGCACGCCAGTGGAATGCTACCGGCGGTGCGCCGGGCCACGGGCCGGAGCGGATAGCCACGCTGCTCGACGGCGTGGCACAGGCGAGTGCCGCCGGCAGCACCCCACAGCGGTTCGTCGCGGCGCTGAGCCAGGCGCTCGAGCCGCTCATCCCTCACGACCGGGTAGAACTGATACTTTCGGGTCCGGGCGGGGGCCGCTACTACAGACTGGGCGAGCATCTCGGCGGTGTGCTGTGGACCGACCCCTCGCTGGTGCTGGACTCTACCTCTCTGGACCTGGCGAGCCTGGCCGAGCCGCAAGGCCGGGTTCTCCTGGGCGATGCCGGCCGGGACGCGCGCTGGCCGCGGGGCTATTTCACGGCGGTGGATCCGGCCGGGGCGGAGCTCCGTGCGGTGGTCGGGGCCCGCGCCACCGGCCCTACTGGGCTCACCACCTACCTGCTGCTGGGGAGCGTGGGCCCCGACCTCTACGACGAGGCGGATGCGGAGCTGTTGGGCAGGGTCGCCGCGCTGATCACGTCACATACGGCGCTGCTGGTGGAGCAGGCGGCGCGGGAGCGCCACGAGTCGCCCGCACCCTCCCCGCCGCCGCTGCCACTGGCCCAATTACTGGAGATCAGCGAAGTGCTGGCGCTCGGCACCGAGCCGCACGACGCGACCTGCCGCGTGGCGGAGCTGGCCGGCCGCTTCCTGCCGTTCGACCAGCTGCACTTCGCGCTTCGTCTGAGCGAAGGCGACCGGGTGGTGCTGCTCGATCCCGGTGAGCGGAGACCGCTTCCCGACCTGGCCTCGGTTCCGGTGGCCGGCACCGGGCTGGGCCAGGTGCTGCAAGGCGAGCTGCCTCACCTCTTCGCGCTGGCGCAAGGCGAGGCCCGCCTGATCGTGCCCCTCCGGGTGGCGGGGCGGGTCCACGGCGCACTGGTGCTCTCGGCCGCTCCCCCCGCGGTCCTCAACCGTGCCCACGTGGAGCCGGCCCAGCGGCTGGCTGACGTCATCGCGCCGCACTTGGAGCTGCTCCGCCGGGCCGCGATGCTGCCACCTCCGTTCCGTCCGGGATGGAAGCGCCAGCCGAAGCTCTAGAACTCCGCGCTTATCCGCACGATGAAGTTCCGCCCCGCGTCCAGCGCGTAGGTCTTGTACCGGCTGAGGAAGTTCGCGTACTCCTTGTCGAACGCGTTGCGGAGTTGGAAGTCCACCGCCAGGTCGCGCGCACCCACCGGCACTGCTACCCCCGCGGCGAGATGAATCAGAGTATAGCCCTCGGGAGCGAAATCCTCGGGGTCGAGATCGGTCTGCCGGGCGTTCGATTCCCCTCCGACCGAGAGGTACGGATGCTGGAAGCGGCCCTGGTCACCTCCCTCGAGCTTGACCGAGTAGGTCGCGCGAAAC
>JACCRH010000477.1 GCA_013813675.1 Gemmatimonadales bacterium | reverse complement strand
TGCTGCCGTCTGGACGGGAAGCCATCCTGGCACCACGGTGATCTCCGTCTCAGACGCCTTCGAGCTGGGCCGCCTGCCCTGGATTCAGACTTTCATGGTCGGACTTGGTCGGGATTAACCCACAGCGGAACCGACAGCATCATTTCACGCTAGAAATGATCGACCGATCGGTTCGGGCGTCGAGCCCCAAAGAATCGCACGCATACGAATGCTCTCCGTCAGCATCCCATGTCGACTCACTCACTCACCACGCAGCCCTTGGAACATCTGGTCGATCTCTCCCGCTGAGAGACCGGATTCGTCGCCACCAATAGGGCCGCCGCGCCGGCCGCCGTCCTCCTCTGGTTCCAGTCCCTCGAGCAAGTCAGCGTGCTCCTGGATTTCTACCACGGAGTCCATGACGTCGGCCTCAAGCGCCTCGCCCAGCCCAGTGAGCTGCTGGGCAATGTCGCGCACCCAAGCCCCTTCCGACGGCTTGTCAGCGCGTAGAGCGTCCGACACACGATCAGGTAGCAACTCGGCGAACCCGGCCCGGGCTGCCTCCCGCTCCTCGGTCGAAACCGCCTCGGGCGTCGATCGGATGAAGGAGGCCAGGCTCCAAAAGTCGTCGGCCGAGTCGAGTTGCGTCACCAGGAGGGCTCGCCCAGCACGGTAGAGCGTGCCATCAGGGGCCTCGCCCGCGACCTCTCCATCGCGAATTCGCCGCAGCAGCAGGATCAACGCTTCCCTGTCCTCGCACCGGCCCGCGCCGAGTCGGGCGGCGAGGCGGCCAAGCACCGTTCGCGCAAGTTCATCTGCCATTGGGGTTCGTAAGCCCTGAGCCACGTCAAGAACGAACCCCACCCGATATTCGAAGGACACTGAAGCACGGCCCCACCGAGTCACCCCACCCGAGTACGTGGCCCTGCAGCGGGTGAAGGCCAGGCTCCAGGTGGTGGTGCCGCTGACGCTGGCCGTGATCGCGCTGCTGCTCTATCTCACCTTCGGCAGCGTCGCCGAGATGCTGATCGTCATGCTTTCCCTGCCCTTCGCGCTGGTCGGCGGCGTCTGGGTGATATGGCTGCTGGATTACAACCTCTCGATCGCGGTCGCCGTCGGGTTCATCGCCCTCGCCGGCGTCGCGGCGGAGACCGGCGTGGTCATGCTGCTCTACCTCGACCACGCCTGGGCCGATATCACCCAGGGAGGCCGGCGCCCGAGCCGCCACGAGCTGGTTGGGGCGATTGAATACGGCGCGGTGAACCGGCTCCGGCCCAAGCTCATGACTGTGGCCGCGATCATGCTCGGCCTGTTGCCGGCACTCTGGAGCCACGGCACCGGTGCGGAAGTCATGCAGCGGATTGCGGCGCCGATGGTGGGGGGGATGGTCACCTCCACGATTCTCACGCTGGTCGTGATCCCGGCCGTGTACTACCTGTGGCGCCGCCGCGGCCTGGAGGGTGCCGAAGGCGCGGGGCTCTGGAGCAGGGAACCTCATCCAGTCAGGGAGGCTCGACATGCACACGTCGTACTGGGCGCTGATGGTCGGCGCGGTAGCACTCGGGGAATGCAGCGGCGGCAGGGACCGCGCCGGCCGGCCGGCGGATTCCGCCGGCATGATGAGTCACATGGACTCTGGCGTGATGGGCATGGGGCACATGGATTCCGGTGGCATGGGGATGGGCGGCATGAACATGCAGGGGATGGCGATGATGTCCGGCATGCGCGCCCACATGGATTCGATGATGCGGATGTCGCCCCAGCAGATGCAGGCGATGATGGCGAGGCACCAGAGGATGATGTCGCAGAGGATGGACGGGATGGGCGCCGACATGCGGGGGATGCCGGTGGCTGGAAGCCCGGAGTGGACCGCGCTCGCCGACTCGGTGAAGCAGGACCTGGCCGAGCTGCCCAGCCTGAAGGGGCAAGCGCGATCCGCACGAATGCGTTCCCATGCCGAGCGGGTCCGGCGGCTGATGGCGATGCACGGACAAATGATGGGGACGTAGTCGAGTGCGATGAATGCGCCGCCCTTCGCGTCCCATCGCCGACGCCCTTCCGAGCACCCGGCGATCCATCCGTTGCCGCCCTGGCAGCCGTGGGTAGCGCTGGGTGGCTTCGCGTTCCACTTCCCGTGGGAGATGTTCCAGACGCCGTTCTATGCCGGGCTGCCTGGCGCGGCCCACTGGGCCGCGGTCTTGCGGTGTACCCAGGCGACCGGCGGCGACGTCGTGATTACCTGGATCGCCACAGCGGTCGCGGCGATGCTTGACGGGCGGGTCTGGCTCCTGCGCATCCGCCTTCGGGCGGTGCTGCTGTACCTGACGGCCGGTCTCGTAGTCAGCATCGCGCTCGAAGCGGTGAACGTCTATGTCCGGGGGGAGTGGACCTACGCGGTATCCATGCCGACCATCATGGGAATAGGCCTGCTGCCGCTGCTCCAGTGGATCGCTCTCCCGCCGCTGACCGTCTGGCTCGCACGCCGGCACCTGGGAATTAGGAGTGGAGCAGGCTGAGGGGGTGTGAGGGAGGCCACGGTCGAGCCGGCGGACCCCGGCTTTGGAATGCAAACTGCTGGCTGCTGCGAGGGCGTGGAGGCAGTAGCCAGTGACCTGACGTTCGTGCCAGGCGACCAGGATCGCTTCGACACCTGAGGGTTATTGGGGATGCAGGAAATGATGATGGCGAAGTAGGCGTCTACGAGAAGCATGCGCTGCTGGAGGATGTCTCGCGCATCGCAGTTATCGTCGAGCGGCTGCTCCGGGATCTTCGCTCAGGTCGATCGGCCCTTCTACGCCAAGGGGACCAGCCTTTGGCGCCGCGTACGCAGGCCGAGCGCCGCGCAGACCCTCGTACACGCGCGCAGCCGCCAGCATGCCGGTAACGGGAGCGAGCCAGTAGAGCCAGTGCCCTTCCCACAGCCGTCTGACGAGCGCAGGGCCGAATGAACGGGCCGGATTCATGCTGGCACCGGTCAGTGATCCACCCACAAGGGCGCAGAAGCCCACGGTAAGCCCGACGGCCAATGCGGCGAAGCCGTCGGGCACGCGCTCATCCGTCGCTACGGCCATGATCACGAACATGAGCCCGAAGGACAGGAGCCACTCCAGCCCGAACGCCCTGGCAAGGGAAATGCCCGGCGGCGTTGCGCCGAACCGGCCGACTGGACCCAGGATGCCGACCAGCGCGAGGGAGGCGAGGCTTGCTCCGAGGCACTGCGCCGTGACGTAGGGAAGTACTTCGGAAGCAGGAAACCTTCGCACCGACCAGAAGGCCAGCGTTTACCGCAGGATTGATGTGCGCACCTGACAGATGGCCCAGCGCGAAGATCATGGCGACCACGACGAAGGCGAAGGCGAGTGCTACGCCGACGTGTCCGACAGCGCCCCCGGTGAACGCATCCACCATTGCCGTGCCAGACCCAACCAGAACGAGGAAGAAGGTCCCGAGTCCCCGCCGTAGCGCACGTAGGCCCACCCAAGCCCGATCACCATGAGGAAGGAGGGCAGCACGAAGGCGACGCCGGTCGGCATCGCGCCGATCACGCGATAGTGCACGAAGCCGAGGTAAATGGCGAGCTGCGCGGCCAGCGGCCCCGGGGCGAGCTGGGAGAGCGCCAGGCCGTCCTTGTAGTCGTCCTCGGCGATCCATTCCCGCCGCTCGACCAGATCGCGGCGCATGTACTCAACCAGCGCGACCGGACCGCCGAAGCCGATGGTACCCAGCTTCAGGAAATAGAGCGCCATCTGCCAAAGGGTGTAGCGCGGACGCACATCCATCGCGGGGTTCAGGCTGGACGCATCAGACTGCTCGGCGGCGCTCACTGAATTCATGGCGCTTCACGCCTAGGGGCACTCGCCGCGCCGCCCGGAGAGCTGGTTGCCGGGGCCGAGTTGAGGTCGTCCAGTCCGAGTGGGCCTCCAGGCCCGCACTGAGAAGTGCGGCTCTTGGCCAGACGTATGTGGCTACACGGGAAGCAATCAGTCGCTCTGCCAGGCGGCACGGACAGCGCGAACTTGCGCGACTCAAGCGCTAGCGGCCGTTAGAGCGTTGAGGGGAACCCTCCGGCAGCCGCCTCGACCATGAGCCTGACGAACTCGGTCGCCGGGCGTTCACGCAGCTCTTCGGCCCTCCCCACCTGCACGATGCGCCCGCCTTCGAGCACGGCGAGGCGGTC
>JACCRH010000468.1 GCA_013813675.1 Gemmatimonadales bacterium | reverse complement strand
GGTTCTACTTTCCGATGGTGGACGCCGACAGCGCGCTGCTCCACCTCCACTGGGGTGAGACGGTAGTACCGGTCAGGGTGCGCGCCCGCTGAGGGTGCGTAGGTCGAAGCATTCCGAAGAAGATCCCCTCGCTTCGCTTGGGGCAGGCTCTTCGCTTCGCTTAGGATGACAGAGGGACTGTTGACAGGTGTCTAGTGTCATCCCGAGCGAAGCGAGGGATCTTTTCCGCAGGGGTTCGATCGCTGCGAAGAAGATCCCTCACTTCGTTCGGGATGACAGTTGACTCGTTCGGGATGACAGTTGACTCGTTCGGGATGACAGTTGACCGATTCTCGTCACCCTCATCATTCATCACGGTGTCCCGGGCTAAGAGGCCGACCTATGGCGAACAAGAAACAGAAGGGTGCGTCGCGCTGGCTGGCCACCGGGCTTGGGGTGGCCTGGTTCGCCGGGCTGGTTTGGCTGGAGCGGCGGCAAGGACTCCGACACCGGCAGATCGAGTCGAAGCTCCGGCGCGATATCCGTAATCTTGCGGTCGGCGGCATCGGGGCCGTCGCCCTGCACGTGGCCGAACGCCCGATCGTCGTCCCACTCGCCCGCCTGGTCCGGCGCCGGCGCTGGGGGCTGCTCCAGCGGGTGCGGCTCCCGCCCTGGGCGGAGACCACCCTGGCCGTGGTCTTGATGGATTACACCCTGTACCTCTGGCACGTGCTGGTGCACAAGGTGCCCTGGCTCTGGCGTTTTCACCTGGTACACCACGCGGACCTCGACATGGATGCCTCCACCGCACTGCGGTTCCACTTCGCCGAGCTCACCGTCTCGGTGCCCTGGCGTGCCGCCCAGATCGTGGCGATCGGAGTTTCCCCGCCCGCCCTCTCGGTCTGGCAGACGTTTCTCTTCTGCTCGATCCTGTTCCACCATTCGAACGTGCGCCTGCCCATCGGCCTGGAGCGCCGGCTGAGCCGGCTGGTCGTTACGCCGCGCCTGCATGGAATCCATCACTCCCTGCTGGAGGAGGAGGCGAACTCCAACTGGTCGAGCGGCCTCACCCTGTGGGACTGGATGCACGGGACCCTGCGCCGGAACGTTCCCCAGTCGGCCATAACCCTGGGTGTGCCGGGCTACCGCAATCCGGCGGAGCTGACCTTGCCGGAGGTGCTCGCCCTGCCGTTCGGCGAGGAGCGGCTGGAATGGGACGATCCGGACGGCACGCGTTCCGTCAGGACGCCCGCCCAACTGGGGCCGGCGAGCGTCCTCCAGGCGTAGGGTTCACGGGTCGGCGGGCCTCTCTCAGCGTGAGAACGTCACTCCGCATCCTCGCCACCGGTCTGCTCACCATCGCCGTGATGTTCGTCGTCACGCTGGCGTTGCCGGTGGAGGCCTGGCGCTGGGCAACTACCTCCATCGGGAGACCGGAGCCATCGCTCTGACGTCGCCGGCGGATATCTCTGGGGGCCCGACGTGCTGTTACAACCGGATGTCTGAGTTCCCCGCCGTCGAGCGCGAGCGCCTGGTATGGCAGCCGCCGGGCGCGTCCGAGATGTTCGAGCTGAGCCTCGAGGATGTGTTCCGGCCGGTGTGAGATCGGTAGCTCGACGCAAGCGTCGGCCAGGGCCCCGCTGAATCTTCAACGCGCGGCTCACCCTAGGACGTAGCGCCCGCCCCCCGTGGTCGCGATGACCAGGCACATCACCGCCAGCATCAGGTCGTAATGCCACCCGTCGGTCCCGTGCTTGCCCCAGAAGCCGGTGTGCCAGACGAAGAGCTTTTTCTGAATGGCGCCGAGCATCACCAGGATCAGGCCGAGCGCCGCGAGCTGCGTCAGCACGCCGAACGCTAGGCCGAGCCCGCCGGCGATCTCGGCGATGCCGAGCGCGCGGGTGACGCCCGGGCTCATGCCGATGCTCTTGCCGCGCGCGACCGGATCCTTCGCGTGGCTCCAGCCACTGGTCACGAAGACGGCGGCGACGAGCAGGCGCATCAGCAGGAGGGCGAGATCGGCCAGCTCCAGCAGCGCCGGGACCTGCACGGACATGGAAGACTCCGGATTATTGGTTCGCTACTGCTGGTGTCAGGATGCCGGCTCGCGCAGCACCATGACGGGATCGGTCCGAGTCGCGCGCCGCGCCGGCAGGTAGCAGGCCACCAGGCCGAGCAGAATCAGGATTCCGGCGACCGTAGCGAATGTCAGTGGATCGCTGGCGGACACTCCATAGAGAATGCTCGCCAGCAGCCTGGCCATCAAGGCGGCCACCCCCGCGCCGAGGAACAGGCCAAAGTGACGGGGTCCACCTTGGGTCATGGTCATGTGGGTAACCTCCCAGGTGCGTGCGGTAATCCTCCGTTGCCGGGCCGGATAGCCTCGCTGCCAAGGGCATTGCAGTGTGAGCCCCTTCCACCACGCGCCACCTTGTGCGAGGCGGGATCGTTCGACACCTTCACCGACTCCCGCGTCTCCGCCCAACTGCCAAGGTACCCCCCTCTTGAAGCCTCTCCCGGACGGGTCTTTCCGGTACTCGCCCCACGATCTGGTCGCCTACCTCGCGGGCGACTTCGCCGCCTGGTGCGAACGGATGCTTGCCGAGCGGCAGCGGGCTGGTGGCGCCGATTCCGACCAGCTCCACTGGGCCACCCCCGATGAGGGAGACGAGGAAGCCGCCCTCGCCGCCCGAAAGGGCAACGAGCACGAGCAGCGCTACCTCACCGCCCTCCGGAAGCAGCATGCCGCGATGGTCGAGATCGACCGGGCCGACCCCGAAGGCGCGGCCCGCACCCTGGCCGCGATGGAGGCCGGCGCACCGGTCATCTACCAGGCCCATCTCGTGGCCGACGGCTGGGGCGGCTTCCCCGACTTCCTCGTCCGCTGCCCCGGCGGCGACTGCGGCTGCCGCGGGTGGCATTACACCCCCTGGGACACCAAGCTCGCCCGCTCGGCCAAGCCCGGCTTCCTCATCCAGCTCTGCGCCTATGCCGACATGCTGGAGGCGATCCGCGGCTTCCTCCCCACCGAGCTCGTCTTCGTGCTGGGCCACGGCGAGGAGCGGCCGTTCCCCACGCGCCACTACTTCCACTACTACCGCCGGCTCCGCCGCGCCTTCGCCGCGTTTCAGTCCGGGTGGGATCGCGCTCGGCCGCCCCAGCCGGGGCTCGACCGGAGCTGGGGACGCTGGGAGAAGACTGCCGAGCGGGTCCTGGCCGAGTCGGACCACCTGAGCCGCGTGGCGTTCATCACCCGCGGCCAGGTAGGCCGGCTCGAAGAGGCCGGCGTCACCACCCTGACCGCGCTCGCGGAGTGCCAGCCGGGCCGCCGCGTGTCCCGCGTGTCGGACCAGGTCTTCGAGCGGCTTCGGGTCCAGGCGCGTCTCCAGCTCGACTCCCGCGGGCGAGAGCAGCCCCTCTGGCGCCACCGCGTGCCCGACCCGCTGGAGCCGCGCCGGGGTCTGGCGCACCTGCCGCCGCGGTCCGACGGGGACGTGTTCTTCGACATGGAAGGCTTCCCCTACGCCGACGGCGGGCTGGAGTACCTCTTCGGCGCGATGACGACCGGTGACGACGTCGTGCCGG
>JACCRH010000446.1 GCA_013813675.1 Gemmatimonadales bacterium | reverse complement strand
GCGCCCGGCCGACCCGGCCGCGGCCGGTGCCCGGCGCCTGCAGCAGGGCCAGGCGGTCGGGCCGGGGCACCGTCGGGCCCAGCGCCGTCGCCACCCGCCGCTCGATCAGGTCGCCGGTGAGCCCGGCGAACTCCTTGCTCAGCGCCTCGAGGGTGGCGCCCTCCATCTGGCGGAGCTTGATGGCGAGCACCTGGAGCAGGTGGCGGTAGGAGTAGACCGCGGCGGTGCCCCGGCCGTCGGGCGGGCTCACCAGGCCGCGGGTCACATAGAAGCGGATGGTGCGCTGGCTCGGCCGCGCCCGGGCGGCCGCGTTCACCGGCACCACGCCGGAGGCATCGAGCAGTCCGGCGGCAAGGGCGGAGAGATCGCGCAGGCCCCAGGGCGCGAGGCCGTGGTATTCCCGCAGGGTGGCGAGGGGATCGGCGGCGGCGGTGACTCCCGCCGTCATCCGCCGTTCCGCTTGCGCTGGGCTTGCGGCGCCGGCGCGGCGAGCGCCGTGTGGACCATGGACCCCAGGGCATCGAGCGTGAACGGCTTGACCAGCAGGGGACACTCGCGCAGCTCTTCGGGCCAGTTGGCGCGAAGCGCCCAGGGATCGCCGGTCATCAGCAGGATCCGTCCCGCCAGCTTGGGCCAGCGCCGGAGGAGCGCGATCGCGAGCGTATCGCCCGACATCTGGGGGAGGTGGATATCGAGCATGACCAGGTCGTAGTCGGCGGCGTCCAGCAACTCGTAGACCAGTTGGGGATCGCCCACCGACACTACGTCGTACCCCAGGTTCCGCAGCGCCCGCTCCAGGGTCCGGCGGAGCGCCGGCTCGTCGTCCACCACCAGGATCCGGGCCGTCACGACGCCGCCGCCCGGGCCAGCGGGGTGAAGTAGCGGGCGGCCACGATCTCCAGCGCCTCGTCGGTGCCGAGCGAAACCCGCAGCTCCCCGGCGGTCTGGCCGAACACGGCCCGCAGGTGCATCTGCAGCGTCTTGGCCTTGCTGTATCCGAGCTTCAGCGCCACATCCTCCACGGTGTACCCCGGGTCCAGCAGGAGCCGGTGAGCATAGAGCAGCCGGGTCAGCACCATTACCACCCGGGGCGAAGGAAGCCCCACCTTGGTGAACCACCGCTCGCAGGTGCGGCGGGTGAGCTGAGCCCGGTCGGCCAGGGCGGTGACGCTCCGGCCGTCCCCCGGAGCGTGAATCATGGCTTCGAGCCCTGCCCGGATCTCGTCGGGCAGCTCCCGCAGGCTGCCTCCCAGGGCCTGCATGACCTGCTGGGAGGCGCTCTGCTCCAGCTCGCTCAGCACCGCGCTCCGGAGCGCCCCGGGGGCATCCTCGAAGCGATACACCACCACCCGCCGGATCCCGGCCCGCCCTAACTGGAGCAGGACGCCGGCGTTGGCCGGCGTCAGGTCGGTGTAGATCAGGAGCGGCAGCGAGGGGAAGAAGAGCCGAAGGCGCTCGATTCCGTGGGGCCGGGGCTCTCCCCCGCCCAAGTGCGGATCGACCACCGCCATGTCCACGGGCTTGGCGCGGATGGTCTCCACGGCTTCGGGCCAATTGCTCGCCGAGACCCACTGGAAGCGGTCAGCGTCGAGCGTCCGGAGTCGGAAGACACGTTCGGGTGGGACGGCAGCGAGAAGCAAATGTCGCAAAACGGTCCCTAAATGTCGCAAAAGGGCCCTTAAACCGGGGCTCGCCGACTCTCAAATTGACAGCAACCCCTGTTCGAGAACCGCCACTTGAGAGGAATTCCCATGTCCCGGCGCTCTTCCAGCTGGATCGTGGTAGCCTGCCTGACCGTCGCCGCGCTATCGACCGCCTGCGGGCGCTCCGCGACCGGGCCGTCCGATCCGCCCGTCTCGCTGCTCGAGACCCAGGGATCCAACAACGAGACTCAGGGATCCAACAACCTCGAGACGCAGGGATCGAACAACTAGTCGTTCAGCAAGGCGTATTCGCGGAGCCCAACCGCCACTTCTTCGACAGCCGGCGATTCATCGTAGGGAGCCGGCGGGGCGACTTCGGGCTCGCGAGCCTCCACCGCTGCACTGGCTTCCTGGGCCTCGAGAGCTTTCAGCTCGCTCTCGAGCTTGAAGTACCACAGGTTCAGGCGATGCTCCTCCGCCAGCCGGAGGCCTGCGCCCAAGAATTCCTTGGCGCGCTTAAAGCGGCCGAAGCGCGCCATCCCCACCCCAGCCTTGAAGTGGAAGTCCGCGGCCATGCTCGGCGTCATCCGGTCGCGGGCATCTTCGGCCTGACCCCGCCGGCGCTCGAACGCCATCCGATCTCCCACCGACGACTCCAGGTCCATGAGCTCGAGCACCGCGTTGGTGCGCACCAGGAAGCTGGTGTTCGACTCCACCACCAGCTCGAAGGCGAGCCGGGCGGCCTCGAAGGCGCCGGTGCCGAGGAGGCAGACGCCCAGGTCGCCGAGCACCCGCATCCGCTGCAGCATGTCTTCGCTGAGGAGGAAGGCCTGGTAGTTGGCCTGCACCGCCTCCACCCGGAGCCCCTGGTTGGCGCAGACCGAGCCGAGATCGGAGTAGGCCATCGCCTGCACCTCGCGAAGCCCGAGCTTGCCGGCTTCGTCCACCACCGCGCGGGTGTTGGCCATCGCCAGGGGCAGGTTGCCCTGCCCGCGCAGCACGCCGCAGCGGCCCAGCCGTGAGCGAAACGTGGTGACCATGTCGCCCGCGGTCCGCGACGCGTCTTCCGCCCGCTCGTAGCAGGTGTTGGCGGCGCCCCAGCGCGCGAGCAACCGGTTCAGCCGGCCGGCGAACAGAGCGATGGCCGCGAACTCGCCCGCTGGCACCGCCGCGCCGTGCGCCCGCCCGGCCAGCCCGAGCACATCCAGCGCTTCGTCGAGCCGGGCCTCGTGCTCCAGGAAGTAGGCGTACGCGGTGAGACAGAGCCGCAGGGCCGGCGTCGGCACCGGGTCGGACGGCACCGCGTCGGTGATGCCGCGAAGGTGCGCCGCCTCGGGTGCGTCGCTGGGAAGGTCACTCAGGTGCCGCCGGACCGCCGCCACCTGCCAGGAGAAACCCTCGTGCGCCTCCACCCCCTCCAGCCCGGACAGGAGCCGGTCCACCAGCCGCGCCACGACGTAGGCGCCCAGCGCGAGACGCGCCGGATGCTCTCGGCCATGCTCGCGCTCGATCCGGGCCCGCTCCAGGAAAGGAGCGTGAGCCAGGACATCCGCTGACGACCCGAACTCGTCGAAGAGCTGCTGGGGCGTGAACAGAGAGGGATCCTTCCACCGTTATGGGTTCGGAACAACGCTAGTATCGCCGCCGGAACGCAGAAGGGCAAGGGCACCGAATAATGCACCGGCTTGCAGCCCCGAGGTCCCGGTATTGGACGGCACTACTGCTAATCTGGGGCCATGAGATCCGGGTTTACCTTGGTCGAAACCGTGCTGGCTCTAGCAGTAGCCGGCCTGCTGCTGGGAATTGCACTTCCTAGTTTTACTGCATTGAAACAAGGGGTTACCGTCGAGCGGGCGGCGCAGCACATCGTGGCCGCTCACCGGCGCGCTCGAGCTGCAGCAATCGTCCACGGCCAACCGGCAATTCTTGCCGTGGCGGCAGAGAGCTTGCGCATCACCCTGGTTGGGGCTGGCCCGCCACAGTGGGCCTCCGCCGGGCCGTCCCTGGACGGGGTCACCCTGGCGGGGCCGCCTCGCACTCTGACATTCTCGCCACTCGGTATCACCACCGGGCTGTCCAACGCCAGCTTCGAATTGAGCCTCGGCTCGGCCTCGCGGACGGTCGTGGTGTCGCGGCTCGGCCGGGTGAGGATCACCCGAAATCCCTGAGCCGGAGCAAGCAGGTCCCACGCCATCGTCTCAGGTGCGCAGCATCGTCTCAGGTGCGTAGCTCAGGTGCGTAGCTCAGGTGCGTTGCGGCTTGGCTCAGCTCTCCTCCAAGCCGTACTTGCGCAACTTGTGGAGCAGCGTCGAGCGGGAGATGCCGAGTAGCTGCGCGGCGCGGCGCCGGTTGCCGCCGGTGTACCGGAGCGTGAGCGCGATGTGCCGACGCTCCGCCGCGTCCAGCGAATCAGGCTCCTCGCTGTCGGCGGGCGCCAGCGCCTCTCTGAGACGCCCCAACTCGAGCTCCGGCCATTCGAGGTCCACCACCAGAGCGTCGAACCCGGGCGCGCCGATGGCCTCGGCGGCGGCTGGGCCGTCGGGAGCGGTCAACGCGAGGTGGCCCGCGGCGCGCAGGGTGTGGAGCAGTGCGTCACGGCGCTCCGGTGCCCGCGCCAGGATGAGCAGGTGCAGCGGCGGCATGGGGCGGAAGCTATCCGGGCTCGGCTGGAATTCGGCAGTCGGGCGACATCCAGAAAATGAGAACGGCCGCCTAGTCGTGGCTAGACGGCCGTCCCACGATTGGACTAACCAAGGTCGGAGCATTGCTGCCGCCGTTCTTCTCCCACCTGCCACCGGTTGGCTGATTCGCCGCTCGGGAGGGCGAGGTGAAGCCTTGGCATCGATCCCCAGGCCGGATGGCCATCCCACCTGGTTCATCCATTCGAGCGCTGCGAGTCGGATCAGGTCGCGGACCGACCTTTCGCACTGCACCCCGAGGCGCCAAATCGGAGTGGATGAAGCACGCGACTGGCTTCACCTGTCCAAGCCGGGGTGATCACCAGGATCAGCGAGTGCCTGAGCCCTTGGTTGCGTCGGCGCTCTCCCCTGATATCCCGCTTGAACCCGCCTGGCAGGCCGCCACTGTGACTCGGGGTCCCAGCACGTGTCCAGACAAGCGCGTGGAGCCTAAGATAGGGCCCGCGTGAAGTCGCGCAAGTGCCTGATTTTATTCGGGTTACAACACTGACGTGGACTCAGTTTGTGGATTGGTAACCCCCGCCCGTCCATCGCCCTACCCGCTCCGTCCACAGTTTTGTGGAGATGTGTATCCACACATTCAGGTGGAAAGTCTCAGGACTCGAGTCCGACCTCGATGTAGCGGTAGGTGGCTTCGCGCTCGACCGATGAAAAGAGGCAGCCGGCGGAGCTCGCCGCGAACCAGCCGGCGACCAGCGGCCGGGGTCCGTCGAGCTCCTGGATGATGGGCCCGAGCCACCGGCGGAGGTGGCGAAGCTCGGGGGCCCGGCGGCCCAGAAGGGCAAGCAAGGCGCCGGCACCGGCGGTGGCGCGAAGGAAGTGCGCCAGGGCGTGGGCCCGGTGGCTGAACTCCACCGCCTTCACCCCGGGCTCGTCGAAGAGGATGGCGCCCTCGAACACATCCATCGGGGGCGCGTCGAGCCGGGGGCCGAGGTGGACGAACCGGCGGCCGTCGGGTCCTTTGCGCTCCACCACGGCGGCGGCGGTCTCACTGGTGAGGCGCGCGGCGTGGAGCAGATCGTCGTCCAGCAGGATCCCCACGGCGCCGGTCCACTCCAGCGCGGCGAGCGCGGTCTCCACCGGGCACCCCAGCGCATCGTCGAAGGCCAGCAGGCGCGGCGCCTCGCCGGCCCGCAGCACGAAGTGCGAAAGCCCCTCGGCCCGATCGGTGAAGGTGCGGACGACCAGCGTTTGGGGAGACGTCATGCATGGAATATATCGCGCCGCGGGGCGGGGGCACGGCGGGACGGCGGATGGCGGGATGGCGGGATGGCGGGACGGGGCACGGCGGGACGCGGGAAGGCGGTGTAGTGATGGAGAGAGCGATATGTCATCCCGAGCGGAGCGAGGATCTTGCTGGCGATCATCGAAGCACGCGGAGAAGATCCCTCGCTCCGCTAGGGATGACACTCCACTTACTCCGGGATCGGCAATCCTTCCGCCCGGATGGGGCAACCGTCTGCACTGGCCGCCCGCCGCTCCGGCGTCCCGCGTATATTTCCTCCCAACCGGACCGGTCGAGCCCCCATGCAGGTGGAATGGACGTCGTACAACTCGCCGATTGGAATGCTCACGGTGGTGGAATGCGAGGCCGGTCCGCTGGCTGTCGAGTTCCCTCATCGCGCCATGACGATCAAATGGGCGGTACGGCTCAGGGCGGCCGTGCCCGAGCTGCACATCGCGCAGGGCACCTGCCGGATCACCACCACCTGGCTGGACGAGTATTTCGGCGGATCCTCCCGGCCCTTTCCCTTTCCCGACTACCTCAAGCGCTGGTTCGACCTGTCCCCCGCGCAGGTGGCAGTCTTCAAGACCCTCAGAAAGATCCCCCTGGGCGAGACCCGCTCCTACGACGACGTTGCCCGGGCCACCGGATTGCATCCCCGGCAGATCGGGTGGCTGGTCTCGGCCAACCACCTGGCGATCCTCATCCCCTGCCACCGGGTGGTGGGGAAGGATGGCGCCCTGGTCGGCTACGGCGGGGGGCTCGCCAAGAAGCGCTGGCTGCTCGACCACGAGCTCCGTGCGGCGGGGGTGGTGTTGAGGTAGCCGCCGTGGGGTAGCTGCCGTATTGACAATTTGCAATCCGCGCATGACCTTAGGCCATGCATAGCGCGGTCTCACCTTTGCATTCTTGACGCATCCCTGGCCGGTCGGACTCCCCAGTCCGAGCGGCTTTTTTCATGGGGCTTCTTCACCCGGCCACGAGGGCCGGGGGTTTCCCCCGGAGCCCGCGGGCTCCCCAGTCAAGAGGTTGCAACAATGGCGAAGGGCACGGTCAAGTGGTTTAACGATGCAAAGGGGTTCGGCTTCATCGCGCAGGACGGTGGCAAGGACGTGTTCGTGCATCACACCGCCATCATTGCCGAAGGCTTCCGCTCCCTCTCCGAGGGCGACAACGTGGAGTTCGAGGTCGTCGAGGGGCCCAAGGGGCTCCAGGCCTCCAACGTCCGCAAGGTCTGACACCCCGGCGCTCCGCGCCCTTCCCGATCCGACGCAGAGCCGAACGACACGAGGCCCCCGCCGCTCAGGCGGGGGCTCTCGGCGTCGCCACATTCTGGGCGAGGTCTCCAACTCGTGACCCACCCCCTGCGAGGGCCTGCGCTGGCGCTCTTCGCCGCCTCCGCTCCGCTTGCCGCGGTCCCGCCCCTCCTTGGGCAGGATACCTCCGCGCTGCAGTTTCACGGCTTCCGTGCCGGCGCGCGGCTCGACGAGATCGACGGCGTGATCCGGCGACTCGATGGCGGCCGCCTGCGCTGCGACCGCGCCAAGCGCGACCGCCGGGTCTCGGAGTGTCGCGGCACGGTGCGGGATACAACGATGGGCGGCGCCGTGAAGGTCTGGGTCTCCGCGATGGATAGCGTGGCCGGCGTGATCACCCTCTCGGCTGGAGTATCCCCCGAGACGCTGGCGCGCTGGCGCCAACGCATCGACTCGCGCTATGGCCGGGTGGCCGCGAAAGCGCAGGGGAATCAGCGGATGATGCAGTGGGTGCGCCGGGGCCGGATGCTGCGGCTGACCTGGCGCACCGATCGAGGAGAGCGCACCGCATCGGTGAGTCTGGTGGACGGACGGGTGCTCGATGCCTGGGGACGGAACCGCGCCGCCTCACCGTAGCCGGACGACGAAGCTGCCCTCGGTATCCTCCAGCAGATAGTCGCGCACCACAGCGCCTCGCTCCCGCATCCCCCGCAGCAGGGTGCGCACCCGGGTTCGGATCGGAGCGCCTCCGCCGGCCCGGCCGCGGCCGGTCACGACCCGTACTACCGCCCCGGGTCGCGCCTTCCCCTGGGCGCGGAGGAACCGCTCCGCGTTGGCCACCGCCTCCAGCACCGACTGCCCGTGCAGGTCGAGCTCCGCCTCCGGACGGCGATCGGACCAGTCCAGCATCAGCTCGTTCCTCCGGGTAGTACGCAATTTGCACTTCCTGCCTTCCGGCCGCCCCCTTCGGTCATTCTAAGCAGTTCACACTCAAGACGTTAGGTTCTGGAGTCCTCCTTGGCAGCGTTCCGACGTCTCAGGCTAATTGCGCCGCGATTCGCCGCGGCGATGGTGACCGGCCTCCTCTCGGGATGCGCCGCCGCCGACGGCACCCCCATCCGGATCGGGGTGGCCGGATCCTTCAGCGACCCCATCGGGCTCCCGATGAAGCTCGCCGCCGAGCTCGCCGCGGCGGAGATCAATGCCAACGGCGGGATCAACGGACGCCCCCTCGAGCTGGTGGCCCGCGACGACTACGCCGACCCCGATTCGGCGGTGTTCATCGCCGGCGACCTCTACGATTCCGATGTGGCCGCGGTCGTGGGCCATCTCTTTTCCGGTACCACGCTCGCCGCGGCCCCGGTATACAACGGCGGCGCCGACCCGGTCGCGGCGATCTCGCCTTCGTCTTCGTCGCCCGAGGTCTCCGCCGCGGGCGATCACACGTTCCGGGTCTGCCCCAGCGACCTGGCCCACGGAGCCGCCCTGGCCCACTGGGTGCGCGAGCGGCTCGGGCTGGAGCGCGGCGCCGTGCTCTACCTGAACGACCAATATGGCCGCGGCATCCGCCAGACCTTCGTCCAGGAGTTTCTCCGGCTCGGCGGCCGGCTCCAGTCCATCGATCCGTACCTCGGCGACAAGCCCGACGTCGGCCCCTACCTCGACCGCCTGGCTCGGGACAAGTGGATCGAGTTCCTGGTCGTCGCCGGCAACCGGGGCGAGGCCGAGGAAGTGATCCGGCAGGCCAGACGCCGCGGCGTGACCGTTCCGGTTCTCGGAGGCGACGGGCTGGAAGGTATCGAAGGGGCCGGCGCGTTGGCCGAAGGCGTCTACCTCACTTCATCGTACTTTTCCACCCTGACGACCGACGCCAACCGCAAGTTCGTCGAGGCCTATCGCCGCCGGTTTCCGGATGCCGGGATGCCCAACCAGCCGGCGGCCGCGACCTATGACGCCATCCATCTGCTGCGCGAGGTGATCGCGCGGGCCGGCACCGACCGGCAGGCGGTGCGCCGGGCGCTCGCGGCGGTGGGCTCCGAGACGCCGGCATTCGAGGGCGTCACCGGGGTGGTCGCGTTCGACGCCGCCGGCGACGTGCCGGACCAGAACGTCTATATCGGCCTGGTGCGCGGCGGGGCGGTCGAGGTGGCCCCGCGCGTCACCGACGTCGCCCAGGGCCGCTGACATGATGAAGAGCCTCCGAAGCCGGGTCATCGGCGGAATGGTGTTGCTCATCGGCCTGGTCTTCGTGATCGCGCTGCTGGGCGTCAAGTCCATCCGCGCGCTGGACCAGTCGGTCGCCCGAGAGCTGTTCCTGCTGACGGAGAGCACCGACCTCGGGAGCGGGCTGGTCGCCTCGGTGGCCTCCGAGATCCGCTCGGCGGAGCAGTACCTGGTCCGCCCCGGCGAGCGGCTCCGGCTCCAGGCCCTGGAGGACGGAGACTCGGCATACGCCTTTCAGCGCCGCTACCGGGGACTCGGCTCGCTCACCACCTCCGACCGCTACATCGTCAACAAGATCGCCGACAACCAGGCCAAGGTGGAGGTGGCGTACGCGATGGCGCACGCCCTCACCGACCTCCAGCGCCCCGACGAAGCGCGGCGGTACGCCGAGCTGGCCCGTTCACCGTCCGACACCCTGTTGGGCGACGTGCGGGCGCTCTCGCTGGCCCAGACCTCCCGCGCCCTAGGGCGGGCGGCCGACCTGGGGCGCCAGGCCACGCAGCGCCGGCAGACCCTGTGGCTCCTGTTCTTCGTCTCTCTCCTCGTGGGCATATCCATCGTATTCTGGACCGTGCGCATGGTGGACCGGCCGCTGACCCAGCTGGTCGGCGCGGCCGAGCGCTTCGGCGGCGGGGACCTGCGGCCGGTCCGGCTGGGCGGGATGCCGACCGAGCTGGAGCGGCTCTCGCGGGCGATGGACGACATGGGCGGACGGCTCAGGACGGTGGTCGTCGCGGTGGTCGGCGAGGCGAGCCAGATCGGGAACAGCGCCAGCGACTTCTCCGCCATGAGCGAGGAGCTGGCGGCCAGCAGCGGTGAGATCTCCACCGCGATGGTCAAGATCGCGGCCAGCGCCGAACAGCAGGTGAAGGGAATGGAGAAGGCCGACGCGCTGCTGCACAGCCTGCGGCAGATCGTGGACGCGAACGTCAAGGCGGCGACTCGGGTGGGCGAGCTGGGCGGGCGGATTCAGGATCTGGCCGCCCGGCATCAGGCCGACGTGGCGGCGGCGGGGCAGACGCTGCTCGACGTGAAGGAGGTAGTCCGCACCTCCGCGGGACAGGTCAAGGAGCTGACCCGTCTCTCGGAGCCGATCACCGACTTCATCGATCTGATCAAGCAGATCTCGTCGCAGACCAACCTGCTCGCGCTCAACGCCGCGATCGAGGCGGCGCGCGCCGGTGAGCATGGGCGGGGCTTTGCGGTGGTGGCCGAAGAGGTCCGGCGGCTCGCCGACTCCAGCGCCACGGCGGCGGAGGACGTGGCCAAGACGGTGCAGTTCATCCGCAACCAGGTGCGCGAGGTATCGCACACCATGGAGGCCGGCTCGGCCAAGGTGCAGGGGATCGAGACCGTGGCCGCGGCGGCGGCGCGGGCCCTGGAGCAGATCTCGAGCGCCGTCGGCGAGGTCCATGGGGCCGCCGGCGAAGTGGAGCGCGAGGCGGTGGCCAACCGGAGAATCGTGGAGGAGCTGGGCCTTCGGACTCAGGAGGTGAGTCAGGCCGCCAGCGAACACGCCTCGGCGAGCGAGCAGGTGACCGCCGCCGCCGAGGAGCAGAGCGCGAGCACCGAGGAGATGGCGGCGTCGGCCGGTGACCTGCTGCAGGGGGCCACCCGGCTGACGTCGCTGATGCAGGAATTCAAGACCTGAGGCTTACCGCTTCCTGGTCTTGGCCGCCTTCTTCACCTTGACCTTCTTGACCGCTTTCACCGCCTTCACCGTGCGGACCGGCTTCGGCTTGGCACGCGCCTTGGCCCGCTGGGCCTTCTCTCGCTCGGCCACCCGCTCGAGCCGCTTCAGTTGGGCGGTGTGAATCTCCGCCAGCAGCCGGTCGCCCTCCTCCTGGCCCATCAGGCTCCGCCTGGTCGCGTACCGCACCAGCTCTTCCGCGTCGGCCACGTTGAACTCGGACAGACGGGCGGCGGCTCGGATGACGTTGTTGAGAGCGTCCGCGACCGGGCTGCGCAACACGTTGGCGATCCCCGGGAGGGTCTCCAGCAACGTCAGGATCTGTGAACCGCCAAGTTCCGATGCCACAATGGCCTCCTTGCCTGCATTTCGACCCGTAGTAGGTGCCGGCTTCGTAGGGCGGAATTCTCGCACCGCCAGCCAAGATGCGCTAGTAGTACTTAATACTACTAATATAACAGGACTGGGAAAAAAGGCCGAGGCGTTCCGGCCCCGGCCTGTCCCCTTCCGTCACCCCTTGACCTATCTGACGGTCACTTCTCCTCGCATGTCGTAGGCGCGGTGCGGGAGGCAGAAGAACCGGTAGGTGCCGGCGGAGAGACCAGCCGGAACGACCACCCGGTACTCCGTCCCGTCGGTGAGGAGGGGGCTGCTGAGGTTCCCCGCCCGGCGGGGGAGGGCGGCATTGAGCTTCTCGCGGGCCGGGGCGGGCAGGTCTTTGCCCTCGAATACCACGCTGTGCGGAGCGCCGCTGACCGCCTTGAACAGCAGCACGTCTCCCCGCCGTGCCGACACCGCGGCCGGCTGGAAGCGGAAGTCGCCCTTGCCGTCGGCCACCATGCGAACCTCGTGCACTTCCTGCGCGCCCGCGCGGCCCGCTCCGAGCGCCAGCAATGCGGCGAGCACGACTGCCATTCGGGAATATCGTGTCATTCGTGCGACTCCCTTTTCAGCGAAACGGGCGCGCACTGTGGCGCACCCGGAGGGACTCCGATAAATTTCCAGCACGTACGGGGTCAGCCAGTTCCGTGCCACCAGACCCCGTCGGAAGGGCAGGCCGTGGGACGCAGGGGCATCAAGGAATACCGCGCGCCGGAAGCGCTGATCCTTATCGCCGCGGACAGGGACCAGAAGCCGCTGGTATGCCCCTCCTGCGGCGCCGCTTCGGTGGACCGCGTTCCCGAACGCTCCCTCCAGGACGACGCCCCCGGCGGCAAGGTCACCCTGCACTGCACCTCCTGCAGCCGGTCCGCCGCCTATATCCCCCGCACGCTCAACCGGTCCTCGCTTCCGGAGGCCCCCCGGCCTTTCGGTCACACCTGAGGACTCATTCGGGCGCGCTGAAAATCCTTCCCCATCGGACGGCGGTGAAGAACGGCAGCGACCGCCAGCTGGTCGCGTCGTAGCTGAAGTACACCACCAGCGGACGGCCTCTCACGTTGGTCCTCGGCAGGAATCCCCAATAGCGCCCGTCGTAGGAGCTGTCCCGGTTGTCGCCCATCATGAAGAACGAATCGGCCGGCACCACGATGGGGCCCCAGTCCTGGAGATCGGGCTGATAGTTAGCGGTGTCCGGCAGGGCCAGGTGCGAGACCTGCCAGTGGCGCATCTTGGCTCGCTGGATCGGATCCTCCGAGCGGAGGGGATCGGTGTGCACCGCGTAGGGCTCTTCCACTCGCTCGCCGTTGCGGTAGAGTACCCCACCCTCCATGGAAAGGGTGTCACCCGGCATTCCGATCAGCCGCTTGACGACCTTGAGTCCTTCCTCCTCCACCGAGTCGAACACCAGGATGTCGTTGCGGACAGGCTCCCGCACGGCCGGCAGCCGGGTCCGGATGATCGGCACTTCGGCGCCGTACAGCGCCTTATTGACGAAGAGGAAATCGCCGATCAGGAGAGTGTTCTCCATGCTGCCCGACGGAATCCGAAACGCCTCGACCAGGAAGGTGCGCAGGAAGAACCACACCACCAGCGCGACGACGATGGATTTGGTCCATTCCCAGATCCAGGTGACGAAGGAGCGGGTGTTGGTGCTGCGTGCGGTCGCGGTCATACGGGTCCGATGGTGTTGGGCAGCGGGAAATATAGCCCTCCTCGAGGCGCTCAGAGCTCCTCCCGAAGAGCAGCCAGAACGCGGGCTGGATGGGCCCCGGCG
>JACCRH010000410.1 GCA_013813675.1 Gemmatimonadales bacterium | reverse complement strand
GGAGCTGGAAGGCCTCCGCCACTCCGGGATAGACCACCTTGCCCTCGACCACGTTCAGCCCCAGCCGCAATGCAGTATCGGCTTTGCAGGCGGCACGCCAACCGTGCTTGGCGAGCTTAAGTCCATAAGGGAGCGTGGCATTGGTCAACGCGAGGGTGGAGGTCCGGGGGACCCCGCCCGGCATATTCGCCACGGCGTAGTGCAGGATGCCATCCACGAAGTAGGTGGGGTTCTCGTGGGTGGTCGGCTTGATGGGCTCCACGCAGCCTCCCTGATCCACCGCCACGTCGACGATGACCGAGCCGGGCTTCATCAGCTTGAGGTCGGCCCGCTTGACCAGATGGGGAGCCTTGGCGCCCGGCAGGAGCACCGCGCCGATCACCAGATCGGCCCGCCGGATGGCATCCAGGATGTTGTGGCGGTTGGAGTACGCCGTGTCCACGTTGGCGGGAAGGACGTCGTCCAGGTAGCGCAGCCGATCGAGCGAGATGTCGAGGATGGTGACGTGGGCCCCGAGTCCGGCCGCCATCTTGGCGGCGTTGATGCCGACGACCCCGCCTCCGATGATCACCACCTCCCCCGGGGCGACGCCCGGCACCCCGCCCAGCAGGATGCCGCTGCCGCCGAACACCTTCTCCAGGTACTTGGCGCCCTCCTGGACCGACATCCTGCCGGCCACCTCGGACATCGGGGTGAGCAGCGGGAGCTCCCCGCTCGCGAGCTGCACGGTCTCGTAGGCCACCGCGACCGCGCCCGAGTCGATCACCGCGCGGGTCAGCTCCTCCGACGCCGCGAAGTGGAAGTAGGTGTAGATCAACTGCCCCCGCCGCATCCGCGGCCACTCCACCGCGATCGGCTCCTTCACCTTCATGATCATCTCGGCCTGCCGCCACACCTCGTCGGCGGTGGGGCGAATTCCGGCCCCGACGGCGGTGTACGCCTCATCGGGGAAGCCGCTGCCCAATCCTCCGCCCTGCTCGACGACGACCGTGTGTCCCGCGGCGGTCAGCGCCTCGGCGCCGGCCGGCGCCAGCGCGATGCGGTTCTCGTTGGTCTTGATCTCCTTCGGGACGCCGATGAGCATTGGTCCTCGGGACAGTGGAGTGTGCGCGTCGTGTCTTGGTTCACGGGATTGTCACCCTGCGCGGAGCGAAGGGGCCGTGACCCGGTCTCGGCTCCTTCGCTCAGGATGACAAGGCCGGGCCAAGCCTCAGTACGGTCTGCCGATCGGCCGGGAAGAACTCCGCCGCCACCGCGGCCACGTCGTCCAGGCTCACCGCGTCGATCTCCGCCAGCAACCGATCGAGCGGCCGGTAGTCGTCATCGTGCAGGCTGAAACCGGCGAGACGACCCATCCGCGCCACCGGGCTCTCCAGCGAGAGCATGATCTGGCCCTTGAGCTGCTGCTTGCCGTCCGCCAGCTCGTCGGCGGGCAGCCCCTCGCGGGCCAGCCGGTCGTACTCCTCGCGGATCGCCTCCACTGCCTGCCCCGCGCTGGCGGTCTGGCTCCCGACGTAAACCCCGAGCTGTCCCGAGCGGTGGTGAAAGTTTCGGTAGGCGAACACGGCGTAGGCCAGTCCCAGCTCCTCACGCACCCGCTGGAAGAGCCGGCTGGACATGCCGCCGCCGAAGACATTGGTGAGAATGGCGAGGGCGAACCGGCGTGGGTCCTTGAGCGGAAACGTATCGGTGCCGAAGACCACATGACTCTGGGCCGTATCGCGATCCTCCTGGAGGGAACGCCCTCGCGCCGCCGGCACCATCGGGATCGGAGGCCGGGCCCACTCGGGAGCGCTTCCCTCGAACCAGCCCTCGCGCCCCAGCGCCTCGAGCACCCGCCCGTGGTCCACGTTGCCGGCCACCGCCACCACGCAGTTGCCGCGGTAATAGCCGGTCTGGTGGAGACAGCGGAGGTCGGCGGCGGTGATGCCGGCCAGCGTGTCCGGGGTGCCTAGAATGGAGTAGCCGTACGGATGGTCCGGCCAGAGCGCCGCGGCGTGCAGCTCGAAGACGAGATCGTCGGGCGCATCCTCCACCCCGTTGATCTCCTCCAGGATCACGTTCCGCTCGGGCTCCAGGTCGCTCTCGCGGAGCAGCGGCCGGTGGACCAGATCGGTGAGGATGTCGACCGCCAGGGGCAGGTCGGCGTCGAGCACGTGAGCCTGATAGCTGGTGGCGTCCCGCCCGGTGTAGGCGTCGAGGCTCCCGCCCCGCACTTCCAGCTCCAGCGCCAGGTCGCGCGCGCTCCGCCGCTCGGTCCCCTTGAATACCATGTGCTCGAGCAGATGGGAGATCCCCATCTGCTCGCGAAGCTCGTGCGCACTGGCCGTGCGGACGTAGACCCCGACCGCCGCCGAACGGACCCCCGGCAACGACTCGGAGTAGACGACCAGTCCGTTCGGCGCGGTGGTCCGGTGCAGCCCTTCGTCGAGGAGAACCGTGTCCACGAAGAGCTAATCCTTGGGCAGCAACGCCTTCCGGGAGAGCTTCATGCGTCCCCGCTCATCCACCTCGAGCAGCTTGACCTGGACGATGTCGCCCTTCTTGACCACGTCTTCGGTCTTCTCGGTGCGGCCGTGCTGGAGCTCGCTGATGTGCAGCAGTCCTTCCACCCCGGGAAGGATCTCGACGAAGGCGCCGAAGGCGGTCGTGCTCTTGACCGGCCCCTCGTAGGTGCGGCCGACCTCCGGCTCGGTGGTGATCGCGGCGACCATCGCGCGGGCCTTCTCCCCGGCCTCGCCGCCCACGGCCGAGATCGTCACCACCCCGCTGTCCTCGATGCTGATCTTGGCGCCGGTGGCGTCCTGGATGCCGCGGATGGTCTTGCCCTTGGGGCCGATGACGTCGCCGATCTTGTCCGGCTTGATCTGCATGGTGAAGATCCGCGGCGCGAACTTCGACAGCTCGGTGCGGGGACCCGAAAGCGCCTTCGCCATCTCCTTGAGGATGTGCAGCCGGCCCCGCCGGGCCTTTTCCAGCGCTTGCTCCATGATCTTGAGATCGAGGCCCTCGATCTTGATGTCCATCTGGATCGAGGTGATGCCCTTCTCGGTGCCCGCCACCTTGAAGTCCATGTCGCCCAGGTGGTCCTCGGAGCCCAGGATGTCGGTCAGGATGGCGACCTTGTCCTTCTCCTTGATCAAGCCCATCGCGACCCCGGCGCAGGGCGCTTGCATAGGCACCCCGGCATCCATCAGCGCCAGCGAGCCGCCACACACGGTGGCCATGGACGAGGAGCCGTTCGACTCCAGCACCTCGGAGACCACCCGGAGGGTATAGGGGAAGTCCTCGAAGTGCGGCAGGAGCGGCTGCAGCGCCCGCTCCGCCAGCGCGCCATGCCCGATCTCCCGGCGGCTGGTCCCCCGGATCATCTTGACCTCGCCGGTGGAGTAGGGCGGAAAGTTGTAGTGCAGCATGAACGACTTGGTGGTCTCACCGGCCACGTCGATGCTGTCGATCCGCTGCTCGTCGTCGCTGGTGCCGAGGGTGACGGAGACCAGCGCCTGGGTCTGGCCCCGGGTGAACAACCCGGACCCGTGGGTGCGCGGCAGCACGCCGGTCTCGATCGAGATGGGCCGGATGGTGTCGAGGTCGCGGCCGTCCACCCGCTCGCTCTTGTCGAGCACCTGCTTCCGCATCACCCGGTATTCGATGTCCTCCAGATGCCCGGCGATCTCGCGGCCGCGCTCGGGGTAGTCGGCGAGCAGCGCCGCCTGCGCCTGGTCCTTGACCGTCTTGACCCCCGCGGACCGGGAAGCCTTGTCCTTGGCGTTGATGGCCTGCGCCATCGCGGACTCCGCGGCGTCGGCCGCCCGACCCTGAAGCGTGGCGTCGATCTCCGCCCTGACCCAAGCCATCGCGGGCGCGGCGCCGGCCTTATCCATGAGCTGCCGCTCCAGGCCGATCACGTCCTTAACCCCCTTCTGCGCCACCTTGAGCGCCTCGAGGATCTCGGCCTCGGACACCTCGAGGGAGCCGCCCTCCACCATGACGATCGAGTCGGCCGAGCCGCTGACGACCAGGTCGATGCTGGAGAACTCGAGCTGCTGGAAGGTGGGGTTGAGGATCCAGTTTCCTTCCACCCGCCCGACCCGCACCGCACCCAGGGGACCGTTCCATGGCACCGGCGACAGGCTCAGCGCGGTGGAGGCCGCGATCACGCCGAGGATGTCGGCGTCGTTCTCCTGGTCGGCCGACAGCACGGTGACGAACACCTGCACCTCATTCTTGAACCCCTCGGGGAAGAGCGGCCGGATCGAGCGGTCGATCAGCCGGCTCGCCAGAATCTCCTTGTCGGAGGGACGTCCCTCGCGCTTCAGGAAGCCGCCGGGGATCTTGCCCGCCGCGTAGGTCTTCTCGCGATACTCGACGGTCAGGGGAAAGAATGGGAGGGTGGAGACGTTGGAGGACACGGTCACTGCGGCCAGCACCATCGTGTCGCCGAACCGGACGACTGCGGAGCCGGCGGCCTGTTTGGCCATCCGCCCGGTCTCGAGGTAAAGTGGGCGCCCGGCGAACTGGGTTTCGATCCGTTGTACTGTCACTGCCTTCTCTCTCTCTGTGTGCGCTGGTTTCTTTGCTGCCTGGACACATCAATACGGAGAGGGCGTCCCGGTATTGCTCATCGGGACGCCCTCTGGGGTGCGCGGCGGTTAGTGGCGGAGACCAAGCTGCTCGATCAGCGCCCGGTAGGTCTGGAGATCGCTCCGCTTCAGGTAGGTCAGCAGCCGGCGACGCGTGCCGACCATCTTGAGGAGCCCCCGACGCCCGTGGTGGTCCTTGGGGTGGGTCCGGAAATGGTCGGTGAGGGAATTGATCCGCTCGGTGAGAAGGGCGACTTGGACCTTGGTAGACCCGGTGTCGGTACCGTGGGCCTGGTGCTTGGCCATCGTGCCCTGCTTGTCGAAGCTCATGCCGCCGTCCGTCCTGGGGGAGTTGCCGCGCGTGTCGTAATCCGTTGTAGCCGTGAAGAATAACCGGGATTTAGGGGTCGGGGCAAGTGGCGCAGGAGGGCCGGATGCAGGGGTCCGCTTGGGGGTTGGACATGGGGGCACTTGTCATCTTGTCATCCTGAGCGACGCGAAGGAGCAAAAAGGCGCTCAGGCTCCTTCGCTTCGCTCAGGATGACAATCTCTTTCTGTCGCAAACAGACCTTCAGCCGTCCCGCCGTCCCGCCGTGCCCCTCACCCCCCAAACAACCGTCGGATGTCGTTGGAGAACGCCAGCCCCATGAGCAGCACGATCAGCACCATCCCCACCGCGGTGAGCCGTTCGCGCAGCTTGAGCGGCAGCGGGCGCCGGATCACGGCCTCGGCCAGCAGGAAGAGAAACTGACCCCCATCCAGCACCGGGACCGGCAGCAGGTTGAGGATTGCCAGGTTGATCGAGATCAGGGCCATGAATGCCAGGAAGGGGTCCAGACCCATGCGCGCGCTCTCGCCGGCGAGCTGGCCGATCATGATCGGGCCCCCCACCTCGCGGCGGGAGATCCGGCCGCTGAAGAGTCCCCGGACGGTTCGCACGATCTGGGTCGAGGCGCCCAGGGTGGCGTTCCACCCTTCCACCAGGGCCGCGCCGATTCCCAGCGGCTCCGAGCGAAAATCCAGCTTCACCGAGATGCCGATCCGGCCCACCTCGCGGGGCTTGCCGTCGAGACCCTCGACCGTTTCCACCTCGGGCCGCACCTCCAGCGTGCGACGCCCGCCGGCACCGGCCAGCTCCATCGAGATCGGCGTGCCCCCGTTGTCCTGCAGCACCTCGAGCACGTCGTACCATTGCCCGACCGCCCGGCCGTTCAGCGCCACGATCGTATCGCCCGCCTGGACCCCGGCGCGTTCCGCTGGCTTACCCGACAGCACCTGGCCGATCACCGCCGGCCGGAAGGGCTGGAGGGCCTGCGAAGCCTTGAGCCGCTGCTCCAGGGCATCCTGGTGGATCGGGAGCACCACCCGCTCCCCGCCCTCCAGCTCGATCCGGACTTCGGGCTCAGGGGTATTGGCGATTCCGTCAGTGACGTCGTTCCACGAGGTGACCGGCCGGCCGTTGATGCTGGTGATCCGGGAGCCCGTCGGAATCCCCCGCAGCGCCTCCCCCCCAGGTGGCACCATCTCCTCGATCGTGCGTCCCACCGTCGTCGCCGGATCGATCTGCCGGCCGTTCTTCGCCGCGAGGAAGGTGAAGGCCAGCCAGGCAAACAGGGCGTTCATCGTCACTCCGGCGAGAATGACGAGCATGCGTTTCCACACCGGCTTCGCCTCGAACACCCGGTCGGGAGGCACCGCCGCCTCGGCCCGCCCGCCCTCCAGTGCCGAGCTGGTCACGTCCTCCTCCCGGCTGGCCATCTTCACGTAGCCGCCCAGGGGGAGCCAGGAGACGGAGTACTCGGTCTCACCCCGCCGAAAGGTGAGCCAGGGAATGGGGGAGCCGAGTCCGAGGGAGAATCGGTGGACGTAGATTCCAGCCCACTTGGCCGCCAGGAAATGGCCCGCCTCGTGGATGAAGATCAGCACACCCAAAACCACGATCAGGGCAAGAACGGTTGTCAGCACGGTGTCCTCACGAGCTCGCGGGCGCGAGCGCGCGCCCATCGGTCGGCGTCGCGAACCGCCTCGACGGCGGTCGCAGGTGCGGGTGTGTGGGCTTCGAGCACTCGCTCGATGATCTCGCTGATCCGGCCGAACGGCATCGCGCCGTCCAGAAAGGCCGCGACGGCGACCTCGTTGGCGGCATTGAACACCGCGGGCGCGGTGCCGGCCGTACGTCCCGCCGCCATGCCGGCGTCGAGCGCGCGGAATACGTCGCGCCGGACCGGCTCGAAGGTGAGCGGTCCCGCCGCGACCGGATCCAGCCGGCGGATACCGGTGTCCGGCAGCCGCCCCGGATGCGTCAGCGCGTAGAGAATGGGCAGCTCCATGGACGGAAATCCCAGCTGGGCGATCACGCTGCCGTCGCAGAACTCCACGAAGGCGTGGATGATGCTCTGAGGGTGGACCACCACCTCCAGCGCATCGTACGAGAGGCGAAACAGGTAGTGCGCCTCGATCAGCTCCAGCGCCTTGTTGGCCAGGGTGGCGCTGTCCACCGTGATCTTCTGTCCCATGCGCCAGGTGGGATGGCGGAGCGCCTCCTCCACCGTGGCATTTCGAATACGATCGTCAGACCACTCTCGGAAGGGTCCGCCGGAACAGGTCAGGATCAGCCGGCCCAGCCCGGCCTCGCGGCCGGCAACGCACTGCAGGACCGCGCTGTGCTCCGAATCGACCGGTACGATCTCGCCGCCACCGGTGCAGGCCGCTTCGACCACGAGGTCGCCCGCCATCACCAGGCTTTCCTTGTTGGCCAGCGCGACCCGCTTGCCGGCGTGCAGCGCCGCCAGTGTGGCATCGAGGCCCGCGGCCCCCACCACGGCGTTGACCACGATGTCCACGTCGGGTCGGGTCGCCGCCTCCACCAGCACGTCGGGCCCGCAGGGCCAGCGCTCGTCCGCGCCAGGCACGGCCAGGCCCGCGAACGCCGGCCGCCACGCGGCCACCTGCCGTTCGAACTCCTCCCGGTTCCGGCCGCAGGTGAGCGCCACGACCGTGAAGTGTTCCCGCTGGCGGCGCAGCACATCGAGCGTGCTCCGGCCGACCGAACCAGTCGACCCCAGCACCGCCACACCCCGTCGCCCGTTCCCGTCGCTCACTAGATCACCCCGAAGAGCCGGTACATCGCCGCGGTTACCGGCACCACGAAATAAAGCGAATCGAGCCGGTCGAGCACGCCGCCGTGGCCGGGGATGAGCCGACTCGAGTCCTTGACCCCCGCGTGGCGCTTGAACAGCGATTCGGCGAGGTCGCCGACCTGCCCCACCACCGAGAGGACCCCGGCCACCGCCACCGCCTGCCACAGCCGCAGCTCGACCCCCACCCGCGGAAAGATCCAGGCGGCGAAGACGGGAGCGACGGCCAGCGCGCCGATCACCCCGGCCAGCGTGCCGGAGCGGGTCTTCCCGGGGCTGACCGTCGGCGCCAGCTTGGGTCCCCCGAAGGTACGCCCCCCGAACATCGCGGCGGTGTCACAGACCCAGGTGATCACCAGTGGAAAGAATACCAGCCAGGTTCCCGCCCAGCTTTGGAGCGGCAACTGGCCGTGGCGGATGAGGAGGACGAAGGCCGGCAGTCCTCCGGCGTAGGCGGCGCCGAGCAGGGTGACCGAGACCGCTTCCAGCGGACGCTCGGCGGGCGAGCGGGCGGCCAGCGCCCAGGTGAGAAGCAGGAGCAGCCAGAGGGCGGCGGCGTAGATCCCCACCGCTCCCACCGCGGCGCCGGCCGCCGGGCGAGCCACCGCGAGATAGGCGATGAGCGGCAGCGCCGCCGCGGTGCCCATGCCCAGGGCGCGTGCGGGGCGGGTCCCACCACGTTCCGCCAGCCCATAGAGCTCACCGGCACCCAGCGCTCCCGCCGCGGCCAGCAACGCGGCCAGCGGCAGACCCCCGTACCACACGATCAACAGCGCGAGCGGGATCGCGACCGCCGCGAACCCGATCCGCCGGATCAGCTCGGAATCCATCAGGCGAGGACGCGCCCGAACCGTCGGTCGCGCCGCTGGAACTCCAGGATGGCCTCGAAGAGATGCCGCCGGGTGAAGTCGGGCCAGAGCACCGGCGTGACGTACAGCTCGGCGTAGGCCAGTTGCCACAGCAGGAAGTTGGAGATGCGCATCTCGCCCGAGGTACGGATGAGGAGATCGGGGTCGGGCCACTCCGCGGTGTAGAGCCTGCGACCGAGGGCCTCCTCGTCGATCGCGGCGGGGTCGATACGGCCGGCCGCCGCGTCCTCGGCCAGAAGCCGCGCCGCCCGCACGATCTCGGCACGGGAGCCGTAGGAGATGCAGAGATTGAGCGCCAGCTTGGTGCCGCCGCCGGTCTCCGCCACGATGCGGTCCGCCGCGCGCCGGGCGCCGCCAGTGAGCCGGTCCAGGTCGCCCAGGATGCGGACCGCCACTCCCTGAGCGCGGAGCTCGCTCATCTCACGCGCGATGTACTCCTCCAGCAGACTCATCAGCGCTTCGATCTCGCCAGCCGGCCGCTGCCAGTTCTCCTGGCTGAAGGCGAAGAGCGTGAGCACGCTGACGCCGGCTTCGAGACACCCCTCCACCACCTCGCGGACGGAGCTCATGCCGGCATGGTGCCCCAGCGGCCGGGGCAGCGCCCGCCCCGCGGCCCACCGGCCGTTCCCGTCCATGATGATGGCGATGTGTGCCGGGACCACCCCGTGGACCCGCACGCGCTGGAGCAGGTCGTCACCCATCGGTCAGACTTCCATGATCTCCGCCTCTTTGGCGTGAATGAGGCTGTCGATCTGCTTGATATGCTCGTCGGTGAGCTTCTGCACGTCCTTGTCCGCGCGGGTCTTGTCGTCGCCGGAGATGTGCTCCAGCTTCTTCACCCGCGAGAGGGCGTCCGTGCGAGCGTGGCGCACCGCGATGCGCCCCTCCTCCGCCAGCTTGTGGATCACCTTCACCAGTTCCCTGCGACGCTCCTCCGAGAGCACCGGCAACGGCACCCGGATCAGGTTGCCCTGGGTGGCCGGATTGAGCCCCAGCCCCGCGTCCCGGATGGCCTTCTCGACCGCCTGGCTGAGCGACTTGTCGAACGGCTGGACGGTGAGGAGCCTGGGCTCCGGCGCCGCCACCATCGCCACCTGGTTGATCGGGACGCTGCTGCCGTACGCCTCGACCCGCACCAGGTCGAGCAGCGAGGGAGTGGCCTTGTTGCTGCGGATGCTGCTGAACTCGCGCTTGGTGTTCTCGACCGCCTTGTGCATCAAGTCCCGGGCGTGCTTGGTCAGTTCGGGTATGGTGCTCATCGGACGATGGTCCCGATGTCCGGGTCGCCTTCGAGCACCCGCCGGATGGCGCCGGGACGGTTGATGTTGAAGACCACGATGGGGAGCTGGTTGGCCTTGCAGAGCCCGAAGGCATTCGCGTCCATCACCGCGTAGTTCTTGACGATGGCTTCCTGATAGCTGAGCTCGCGGATGAACGTAGCGCTGGGGTCCTTCTTCGGATCGCCGGTGTAGATGCCGTCCACGTTGGTGGCCTTGAGGATCACCTGTGCCTCGATCTCGAGCGCCCGTAGCACGCCGGCGGTGTCGGTGGAGAAGAACGGGTTGCCGGTGCCGGCGGCGAAGATCACCAGGCGCCGCTTTTCCAGATGGCGGATGGCCCGGCGGCGGATGTAGGGCTCAGCCACCGATTCCATCCGGACCGCGGTCATCACCCGGGTGTCCACCCCGATTTTCTCCAGCACGTCCTGCAGCGCCAGCGCATTGATCACGGTGGCCAGCATGCCCATGTAGTCGGCGGAGACCCGGTCGAGCCCTTCCCGACTCGCGGTGGCGCCGCGGATGATGTTGCCACCGCCCACCACGAGCGACAGGTGCACGCCGAGGGCGTGCACCCCCTTGACCTCTTCCGCGAAGGCCTCGACCGCGTGAAAGTCAAGGCCACTCCCCTTGTCCCCGGCCAGCGCCTCGCCCGACAGCTTGAGCAGGGCGCGGGTGTAGGCCAGGGCCATCAGGCGGCCCCGATCTGGAACCGGGCGAACCGGCGGACCGAGATGGCCTCACCCAGCTTGCCGGACGCCTCCTTGATCAGCTCCCCGACGGTGATCTTGTCGTTGCGGACGAAAGGCTGCTCCAGCAAAGTCCGCTCCGCCACGAACTTTTTCAGCTTGCCGTCCACGATCCTGGCCCGGATGTTCTCCGGCTTCCCTTCGGCGGCCACCTGCTCCTCGGCGATCCGCCGCTCGCGCTCCAGCAGCTCCGCGGGAACGTCTTCCGGATTCACGCCGAGCGGATCGGCGGACGCCACGTGCAGCGCGATGTCGCGGGCCAGCTGGCCGAAGGACTCGTTGCGGGCCACGAAATCGGTCTCTGAATTGAGCTCCAGCAGCACGCCGACCTGCTGATTGTGGTGGATATAGCTCACCACCAGCCCCTGCGACGCAACCCGTCCGGCGCGCTTCTCGGCCTTGGCAATCCCCTTCCTTCGGAGGATCTCGCCCGCCTTGTCCATGTCGCCACCGGCCTCTTCCAGCGCGCGCTTGCAGTCCATCATGCCGGCGCCGGTGCGGGCTCGCAGCTCGCTCACATCCTTGGGGGAAATCGTCACGCTTGCCATGGCTTCCTCTGGTCGATCTCGGGCTGAATAGTAAGACCGCCGCTCACGGCCCGCACGGGCCAGGAGCGGCGGAGGCTCTCACCGGTCGGATCCGCCGCGCTTACGCGCCAGCCTCGCCGGCACCGGCCGACGCCGGCACTTCGGCGGCGCCCTCGGCATCGGTCTTGAGCCGGGCGGCAATGGCCTCCGGCTTGGGCCGGCGCTTGCGGCGGGGGCGGCGGCGCTTGCGGTCGGCGTCGGAATCGCCCTCGGAGCCCGCGTCGGTGCTGTAGGTCTCGGCCTCGAGGTCCTCGGTGACCTCGCGCATCGGCATCTGCGCGCGGGCCTCCTTGATTACGTCCGACAGCGCCGCGGTGATCAGCGAGACCGAGCGGATCGCGTCGTCGTTGCCGGGCACCGGTACGGTGATCACGTCGGGATCGGCGTTGGTATCCACGATGGCGACCACCGGGATGCCCAGCTTGTTGGCCTCGGCGACGGCGATCTTTTCCTTCTTGGCATCGACCACGAACAGCGCGCCCGGCAGGCGGCCGAGCTGCTTGATGCCCTCCAGGTTCCGGCTCAGCTTCACCCGCTCGCGCTCGAAGAGCAGCTTTTCCTTCTTGGTATAGTTCTCGAAGTCGCCGTCGGCGGCGCCCTGTTCCAGCTCCCGAAGCCGGCGGATCTGCTTCTTCAGGGTCTGGAAGTTGGTCAGCATGCCGCCGAGCCACCGCTCGGTGACGTAGAACGCGCCGGCGCCTTGGGCCTCGAGCTGCACGATGGCCTTGAGCTGCTTCTTGGTGCACACGAAGAGGACGCCCTCGCCTTTCAGCACCACGCTGCGCAGCAGCTCCTGGGCCTTCTGAATCTGGCGGAGGGTCTTCTGGAGATCGATGATGTAGATGCCCGAGCGCTCGGCGAAGATGAACCGGCGCATCTTCGGGTTCCACCGTCGGGTCTGGTGCCCGAAGTGGACTCCCGCCTCGAGCAGGTCCTGCAGTTGCGGCTG
>JACCRH010000376.1 GCA_013813675.1 Gemmatimonadales bacterium | reverse complement strand
GGCCTGATCGTCGTGGTCCCAGATTACCGGCTCTATCCCACGGTGCAGTTCCCCGCTTGGGTTGAAGACGCCGCCGCCGCTGTGCGTTGGGTGCGCGACAGCATCGGCCTGTACGGCGGCGATCCTGCACGGATCTTCGTTGTCGGGCACTCCGCCGGCGCCCACACGGCCGCCCTCCTCGCGCTCGACCAGCAACACCTGCGCCGGGTCGGAGTTCCCCGGGCGGCGGTAGGAGGCTTCGTCGCCCTGGCTGGTCCGGTCGCCACCAGCTGGACCGATGCGGACGTCCAGACCCTGATGGGGCCGCGGGAGAGATGGCCGGCGACCTATCCGATGACGCACGTGGATCGGACCGACTCGCCGCTCCTCTTGCTGCATGGGGAGCGCGACCGGACCGTGTCCCCCGCCAACTCGATCCGGCTGGCTGAACGGATCCGCCGGCGTGGTGGCTGCGCACGGGCTATCACCTACGGCGGGATCGGTCACGTGGGCATCGTGGTGGCGTTGTCGTTACCACGCCTGGAAATCGCGCCGGTGATGGAAGACATCATGATGTTTGTCCGGCGCCCTCGCGGCACCACAGGCTGCTGAGCGCCCGGCCTAACACCGTCGCGCCTTCCTCCGTTTCATGATCAACCAGATCGGCACCCTCTCCTGGCAGGTCACGGTGTCCGCCAAGACGCCTATGCCAATGCCCACCGGATCCGGTCCGCAGGACCAGCCGCCGGAAGCGAAAGGCGCGACGGGAGAATGAGTTGGTCGCCCGCCCCTAAGCGGCGGCCCGGGTGAGGCCAGGCCGGGAGAACCGGGGCCAGGCTCGCGGCGTAGCTTAGGGAGGAGCGGGTGTGATCTGTATCTCAGACACGCGGGCCTCCCCGGGCGTAGATTAGCCCGACCACAGGGACGGTGCCGCTGCCGTCGCCACTTGATCCATCATCCGGGCCAGTCGGCCAGGGACCATTCAGACGGAGCGCACACATGCGGAAAGCATCAATGCTGGTAGCGGCAGTCCTGTTGGCAGCCTGTTCCCGGAACCCGGAGCCCGAGGTCGAGGGCACCGGCGGGGCGGCTACCACGGCGAGCGACACGACGATGGTGGCGGGTGACAGCGGCACGATGGGCGGGGTGGGGATGGAAGGCGATACCGCCCAGATGACGGGCGACAGCACGCTGGTGGAGCAGGAGGGCGCCGCCCAGCCCGATCAGCCGGCCATGGAGAGCGACACGGTGATGGGGGACAGCACGCTCGTCGGACAGGAGAACGACTCCCAGATGCCGGGTGACTCCACGATGATGCACGGCGACAGCACCATGATGGGACCGGACGTTCCCGCCTCCGAGGCGACCCCGACCGACTCGGCGCAAGGCCAGAGCCCCTGATTGCGGGAGGCTCCCAGGAGCGCGACGCATCGACTGCGCGCACGAACCCCTTCTCGTCTAGAAGGGGTTCGTTTCTGTCGCGACCCGCTGTGCTGGAGAATCCGTAAGACTGTCCCGCCGGCACCTTGCACCGTCCTCGTCAGACGTCCAGGTTTCGTCCCCACTATTCACCCGAAATCGCTGATGCATCGAGATGAACAAAGCCGTCCTGTATATCGCCACATCGCTTGATGGCTTCGTGGCGGGAGAGAACGACGACATCTCCTGGCTCTTCCGATACAACGATGTCGATTACGGGTATGACCAGTTCTTCTCCGGCATCGGGGCCATTATTCAAGGCAGACGAGCCTACGACGTCGAAGTACAACATGGCTGGCAGAACGCGCACCCTGTCCCCACCTTTGTCCTGTCGCACGCTCCGCCGGAGCAAAGCCGGCAACGTGCGGACATAGTCTTCACCGCTGAAGACATTGCGGTAGTGCTGGAACAAGCGAAGCAGCTGACGAGCAAGGACGTGTGGATCGAAGGCGGCGCCAACAACGACAGGGGCCTGATTCAGCTCATCTATCGGCGACAGTGAGAGCCCGGCGGCCACTGCACCAGACTATCTACACGCGAACGTGGCGGAACTGGCAGACGCGCAGGACTTAGGATCCTGTCCCGCAAGGGGTCCGGGTTCGACTCCCGGCGTTCGCATATCCCTCTAACACCACATCTTACGCCTCAGCATTGCTTGGCGCACGGTCGGCTACCTGTGCCGGACCTGTGCCAGTATGTCTCCATTCGTGTCCCCGACACTATTGGAGGCTGCGCAAGGCTTCGGCAATGCGAAAAACAAATTGCTAAATGTTGCCTTCGCTGGCCGCCCGGACGTTCGGTTCGGCTTCTTTCGATCTAATTTCTCCAATGACGGCGGGCCGTTGGAGCTTGCGTACGCGCTCACGGTGCACAAGGCGCAGGGCAGCGAGTTCGGCACTGTGTTTGTCGTGGTCCCGCGGGAGTGCCGGCTGCTCACACGGGAGCTGCTATACACTGCTCTCACCAGGGCCAGGCAGCATTTAGTGCTTCTCGTCGAGGGCCATGATGCTTCGTTCCTCTATGATCTCACCCGGCCGGAAAGGTCTGAAGTTGCTCGAAGAAATTCTAATCTTTTCGCTCCGGGCATTCGCCATGAGGCCGACGGCGTTCCTTATGCGGAACATCTAATTCACCGGACCACGGCCGGGGAGCTGGTGCGGAGCAAATCCGAGCTCGTGATCGCGAACCACCTCCATGCCAAGGGTTTGCAGTATCATTACGAGCGACCGCTGGACGGGACGATCGTGGCTGGCAAGCTCCGGCCGGATTTCTCGTTCGTGACCGACGCGGGTGACGTCATCTTGTGGGAACACCTCGGCATGTTGGACCGAGCCGACTACCGGCAAAGCTGGGATTGGAAGCGGGATTGGTATGCGAACAACGGATACAACGAGGGCCAGAACCTTTTCACTACCTCCGAAGGTCCGGGGCTAGACATGCGCTCGGTGACCGAGGTTGCCGAGCGCGTAAGCAAAGCGATGAGATAGGCCAGCGCTGGCGCGCTCCTAGGTTCCCGGCGGGACGTCATCGGTCGGATCTGTAGAGGCGAAGTCGCGAACCCATTGTCTGTTAGGCTCTGATGTGAATTTGTTCTGGTTGTCGACGACTTTTTAATCCCTAGGTCGTGGGTTCGAGTCCCACCGCCCTCATACACTTAGCATCTCCTCCTCCGTTCCTTGCACCATCCAGTGCACCACACCGATCCAGTTTAGCGCGCTTCGCGCCGCCGGGCCTCGTGGCTCGTCACCCGCGCGCCAGGTCGCCCGGTCCTCGCCGCTCGGCAAGAACGCGCCGTAGAGCCCCAGTGTCAGCGTCGGCGTCGCATGGCCCAACTGGCATTGCACCACCCGCACCGGCACTCCGGCCCGCAGGGCGAGCACGGCCCAATGATGCCGCGCGGCATGCACCTTCAGCCGGTCGGCGAGCTCAAGCGCGTAGTGGCGGTGGATGCTCGAACGTTTGGACACCCCGTGGTACGGTAGCGCCCGGCTGTTCCGGCAGCCGCGGGCCGGGGACTGGTCCAGCGTCTTCGAGGAGGTCGCTGCGGAGCTTCGGCAGTGGGTCGCCGGGGCGGCCGGTGGGACCACATTCAGCGTGCGGGCCGGCTGAGAGCCTTTACCTCCCCATCGGCCGTATCGCGCCCCGCTTCTCTTGCGGGCGCATGGGGGCCCGTCGGCGCCCCCGGTGGCAACGCTATCGGTTCTCCCAATAGCTCAGCCGCCGGCTGCCCGATCCTCGCGACGCTCGTTTCTAGTTCGCCCCGGCGCGCCGGTCTCGCCGCCCCGGAACTCGAAGTGCTCGTCGGCAATGAAGCGCCCGTGCCTGCCGCCCCGTCCGCCCTCACGGCGCACTACGGCCACGATATGCTCGGCCACTTCACCCGCAGGGAGCCAGACCCCGGCGCTTAGGCCGGGGTAGAGCTGGCCGTAATCCTCAATCAGTCGAGCTTCACGCAGTGTTCCAGCCATTTGGTCGTCTCCTGCACACGGTGTCACCCACCTTGTGACGGCGTGCTCCAAACCGCAAGCCACCTTCACTGGGTGGCCGCACGACCCGCCATGAGCTGCCGCGCGGATTTCGGGCGCTGAATCAGCCAAGGGCCGGCTGGTCGGCGCACATCGAGAGCCGGGAGGCAGACGAGCCTCCCAAGCTGGAGCCGTTGGTCCCAACGGCATGGCCCCCTGTACGCGTGGCTTGACACCTCCTGTACCGGAACGTAACTCAACCCTACCATCCACGACGGCGGGTCGGGCAACGACCAGGCGACCCTCACGCTGGCGAACGTCATCAGAGTGGCGGGAGTCCCTGGGACCTGAACGGCCGGTGACGCCCGTCACAACCCGGCACACCGCGTCTAGCGATGATTCGCGTTTAGCGATGATTATGGTTTGGCAGTACCCGCAGACATATCACACTCCTTAATAGCGAGGTACGCATGCCGGCCCTCCTCGACTTACTCAGCTCCCGGCTGGACGGCAACGCCGTGCAGCAGATCAGCGGCCGTCTCGGCGCGGATCGGAATGCTACCAGCACCGCCATCTCGGCGGCGCTTCCACTTCTTCTCGGCGCGCTGGCCAAGAACGCCAGTAGTCCGGACGGCGCCCGGCAGCTGCATGACGCGCTCGCCCGCGGCCACGACGGCAGCCGGCTCGACCGGCTGCCCGATCCCGATACCGACGGTCCCGAGGGGAACGCCATTCTCAAGCACGTGCTGGCCGACCGACGCGGGCTGGCGGAGCAGGGCATCGCCAAGGCCTCGGGGCTCGACATGGCCAAGGTGGGTCCGCTGCTCGCGATGCTGGCCCCGGTGGTCCTTGGCGCGCTCGGTAAGGCGCGCAAAGAGCGCGGACTGGGGCCGCAGGACCTGAGCGCGATGCTGGGGGGCGAGCGGGATGCCATGAGCGCGGCGTCGCCCGGCATGATGGGCGCGGTGTCCCAGTTGCTGGACCGCGACCGCGACGGCTCGGTCGTGGACGACCTCGGAGGAATGCTCGGCGGACTGTTCGGGAGGCGGTAAGCGGGACGACGGAGCAACCGACACAGGAGGCAGGCATGGCGGACACCAGGAAGCCCAAGGCGGACTTCTCCGACGTGGAGAGCGGCAGCTCCTCCACCGCACCGGAGGCGCCGGCTGGGGGCCGGACCTACACGGTGGTCAAGGGCGACAGTCTCTCCAAGATCGCCAAGCGGTTTTACGGCGATGCCCAGCAGTGGCGGCGGATTTACGAGGCGAACCGGGACCAGATTCAGAATGCCGATCTCATCCATCCCGGCCAGACGCTCCGGGTTCCCGAGGCCTGAGCCGACACCAGGAGATCCAACCTATGCTCGCGCACGGACGCAGGTGGTTTGTTCTCGCGCTGGGCCTCGCCGCGGCGGCGTCGGCCGGCTGCAAGAAGGACGCGCCGCCGCCCGCCCAGGAAGAGGCGAGCGCGCCGGCCCCCGCCCCGGCGGCGGAGTTCAGCGTTTCCAGCATCGAGGTCGGCCGGGGGATCGGCAGCGACAAGCGGATCGCCACGCCGGTCACGACCTTCAAGCCCAAGGACACGATCTACGTGTCGGTCGCGACCGAGGGCGCCGCGGCGAGCAAGACGATCGCCGCGCGGTGGACCTTCGAGGACGGGCAGGTGGTGAAGGAGGGGAGGGAAACGATCGCGCCGACGGGGCCGGCCGCCACCGAGTTCCACATCGCCAAGCCGAGCGGGTGGCCGGCGGGGAAGTACAAGGTGGAGATCTCGGTGGATGGAGCGCCGGCGGGGAGCAAGGATTTCGAGGTGAAGTGATCACGCCCCTGCACGTGAGGCGGGGCGTGTTCTGCGCGCGCCGCCTCCCGTGCCCTACTATTTGTAAGTCCTCGCACAATTCCCCTTTCCTGACGGTCGCGGTGGGTGCCGATGCCTTCATCGCTCGGTTACGGGTTTCGAAGGCTTGCGGTACTGGTTGCGCTCGCCGCGGGCGCCGGGCGGCGAGTGCGTAGGAGCATGCTCGGAGGTCGGTCACCCCGCGCCCGAGACCAGGCTGGGTTTGCTCGACGCGGGACGGTTCGACCTCGCCACCTCCGCGGACGCCCAATCGTGTCCACTTGTGGGCCAGCTGATGCGCGCCCTGAGCGGCGACGAGCAACAGCGGAAGGGGAAGCACGGCCGCAGCCGACTTCCAAATCAGTTCTCCTACCATTGCACCATCCAGTGCACTACAGGTGGCGACGGATCGCGATGCGTGGCGAGCCTTGCCGAGGCGTCACGCTCGGCAACCACCGTGGCTCCGAGGGGGCCTACGTCCTTTTAATCCCTAGTCGTGGGTTCGAGTCCCACCGCCCTCATAGACTTAGGGAAGCTCTGCACAGGTGACTGCACGGCCTTGCTTCAGAGGTGCGGGCATGGGAATCACGGGGACGAGGGGCTCGGTTGGGTCCACTCGCTCTGCCTCGAGCCAGCGGAGCGAGCCGGAGGAGCGGTCGCGGCGCTCAGGTGAGGCAGGGTTCCCACCCCGGGGGCATCAGCCGCCGCCGCACCAGGTAGAGATTGGCCAGTCCGAACATCGTGAACGCGCGCGCCGTGTTCTTGGCCAGCCCGCGATAGCGGACTTTCACGAAGCCCCACAGCCGTTTGACCACATGGAATGCATGCTCGCCCCGCGCCCGGACCTGCGAGCGGCGCCGATTGACTGCCCGCTGCCGGCGAGTCAAGGGATGCTTCGTGGTCCCCCGCCGGTTCACCCGGTACCGCCCGCCACTCGCGCGCCACTGCGCCCGATGGTCCTCACTCCAGTAGGCCCGGTCGCCGTAGAGGTCCCGCTCCTGGCCATGCAGCAAGGCCGGCAGCTGGGTGATGTCCGCGGTCGCCGCGTCGGTCGCCGTCAGGCGGTGCACCACCCCGCGGGGATCGGTCCCGATGTGGAGCTTCATCCCGAAGTACCACTGGTGCCCCTTCCGGGTCTGGCGCATCTCGGGGTCCCGCGCCTGGGCGGCGTTCTTCGTCGAGCTGGGCGCGGCGATGATCGTCGCATCCACGATGGTCCCCGCCTTCACCAGCAGCCGCTTCTCGGACAGCAGATCGCGGATCGCCGCGAAGAGCGCCGCGGTCAACTGATGCCGCTCCAGCAGGTGGCGGAAGCGCAGGATGGTGGTCTCGTCCGGCACCACGTCGTCGCCCAGCTCCACGCCCACGAACCGGCGGATCGACTCGCTGTCGTACAGCGCATCCTCGGCCTGGGGGTCGGAGAGGTTGAACCACTGCTGGACGAAGTAGATCCGCAGCATCTTCTCCAGGCCCAGCGGCTGGCGGCCCCGCCCGGCCTTCGGGTAGTGGGGCGCGATCAGGGCCAGCAGCGGGCGCCAGGGGATCACCTGATCCATCTCGGCCAGGAACCGCTCGCGCCGGGTGACCTTGCCCTTGCTGCTCCACGCCAACGACGCGAACGTCCGCTGCTTCGCCATGTTCGAGCTCGACGGGTGAGGGGTGCTTCTAATCTATGACCCCGTCAAGTTGTGCAGAGCTTCCTTAGCGCTTAGTGGTCCAGTTTGGTGGTCCAGTCTAACCCGGCTATTCGTGCCATCCACGACCAAGCCTCGCGGCCTCAACGCCCGGGGCTTCCTCATGTCGGGAATCGGTAGCTGGCGTGCCTTCGCGTGGGAAATGCCCGGGTACCCCAGTGACAGAAGTGCCAGAAGGGCCTGACCCCCCATCCCACTCCATGCGGTGGGGGTGTGGGCGTTTCGAGGCACCTGCGCGTCGAAATTCGCGATGGGCCAGTTTGTGGCCCAGTTTACACGGAGATTATCGGGTATTCTGTCGGACCGGGATGTAGTGGAATCTCCGCTAAGGCGTTGTTGTACGGTGAGAGTACTACAAGCGGACTACCACGCACTTGCACTTTTAATCCCTAG
>JACCRH010000345.1 GCA_013813675.1 Gemmatimonadales bacterium | reverse complement strand
CTCGACCGCTTCGCCGACACCGAGGTCTTCGACCCCCTCGGCATGGGGCAAACCCGCTTTCGGCTGCCGGCCCGGCTCAAACGGCGAACCGCGCCGAGCGGGATATGGCGAGGGCAGCCGGTGCCCGGCGACGTCAACGATCAGAACGCGGCGGCGTTCGGCGGAGTGGCGGGACATGCGGGGGTGTTCTCCACCGGGAGGGATCTGGCGCGGTTCGCCCAGGTCTGGCTGAAAGAGGGAATGGGGCCCAAGGGGGTATGGGTGAGCCCCGCCTCGATGCGGCAGTTCCTCACCCGGGGCCCCCGGAGCGGCACCCGTCTCCTGGGGTGGGATTCACCCGAGCTCGCCGGCGAGGAGCCCAGCATCTACGGCACGCTCATCAGCCAGTCGGCCTACGGTCACACCGGGTTTACCGGTACCGAGCTGTGGATCGACCCGACCCACGACCTCTTCCTGGTATTTCTCACCAACCGCGCCTTCGACCCCAAGGCCCAGGATTCGATGAAGGGCCTCAAGGCGGTCCGGACCGAGCTGTCGGATGCCGCGATCCGACTGGTCCCCCACTCCTGCGCCCAGCAGCTCGTGGCGAGGTGCTGAGGCCCACCGATCGTTGCTTTGGCGGTTACCTTCCATAGTATGAGCACGTCAGGAGCATGGGCACGCCGAGTGTATGGGCATCATGCCTAATGGGCGTCATGCCTAATGGGCGTCATGCCTAGGCGAGGACCAATGTCATCCTGAGCGGAAGCGAAGGAGGCCATGCCCGCCCTTCGGCTCCTTCGCTTCGCTCAGGATGACAAGACCGCGTCCACTGACGACAAGGCCCGTCCACTGACGACAAAGGCCCGTCCACTGACGACAAGACCGCGTCCACTGGCCACAAGACCACGCCCCACTTCAGAGAGCAACGACCCCGAGCCGCCGATGCACACCTCGGAAACGATCCGTAAAGCCCTCCGCGCCGTGAAAGACCCGGAGCTCAACCTCAACATCATCGACATCGGGCTGGTCTACGACGTCGAGGCGAGCGAGGAGGGCGACGTACACGTCAAGATGACGCTGACCTCGCCGGGCTGCCCGGCCGGCGGCGAGATCATCGAGGATGTGAAGAAGGTGGCGGGAGAGCTCGAAGGCGTGCGCAACGTCGAGGTCGAGCTGGTGTGGGACCCCTACTGGACCCCGGAGAAGATGGACCCGCGGGTCAGGGCGTTCCTCGGATTCTAGCCTGTAGGATCAGCTGGCCCTGATTCCTGGGATCACGTAAGCACCCGCGGTAAAGTCCCTGTCACCCTGAGCGTAGCGAAGGGGACCATCTCACCCCGTCGCCACCGGCACCGCCGTCGCCGCCAGCAGCTCCCCGCCGAACTCCCTCACCTGCCACCGCCTGAGCTCCTGCACCGCCGCCAGCTCCTCGGGCGTCTTCGGGTCCATCCGCGCGATCGCCTCCAGCGTCCCGTTGGGGCAGACCACCCCTGGCGGCAGATCGTACTTCTGCGCCAGCAGGTTTCGCGCGGCCTTGAGCCTCTCGAGCCTCGCCTCGTAGGCCAGGTCCGGCGGCGGCCTCGGCGTGCGGGTAACGCGCGGCAGGTCGGCCTCCGGCAGGTCCAGCCCGCGCTTTACCGCGGCCAGGAGCTCCGGGCCCCTCCGCTCAGCCTGTTCCGAGCTCACCCCGGGGATGGCCTTCAGCGCCGCGATGTCGGTCGGCGCGTTCCTGGCCATCGTGAGCACCGGCTCGTTGTTGAGGATCCGGAAGGTCGCCCGGTCGGCGCGGCGCGCGGTCCCGTCCCGCCATTCCCAGATCTCGCGGAGAATCGCCAGCTCCCGCCCCCGAAGTGCCTTGGCTCCCTTGAGCCGGAGCCACCCCGGCTCGGCCTGGTCGCCCGGCGCCCCGCGGATGTCCTCCAACAGGGCGAATTCTTCCTGGGCCCATCCCAGCCGGCCCTGCTCCATCAGCCGGTCGCGCAGAATGTCCCGCAGTTGCGGCAGGTGATGGGTGTCGGTCGCCGCGTAGGCCAGCATCTCGGGCGACAGCGGCCGCGCCGACCAGTCCGCCCGCTGAAAGCGCTTGTCGAGCTTGACGTTGAGATACTTCTCCAGGAGGGCGGCGAGTCCGATGCCGGGTTCGTTCAGCAATTGGGCCGCGATCCGCGTGTCGAACAGGTTCTGCGCGGTGAAGCCGTACTCCCGATTGAGCAGGCGGAGGTCGTAGTCGGCGTCGTGGAAGACGATCTCGATCGCGGGGTCGGCCAGCAGCTCGCCGATCGGTCCCAGCCCATCGGTCGCGAGCGGATCCACTACGGCCGTTTCCCCGCGCGACGAGATCTGCAGCAGATAGACCCGGTCCAGGTAGCGATGGAAGCTCGCGGCCTCAGTGTCCACCGCGAGGAGGGGCTCCGGCCGGAGACGGTCGGCCAGCTCCACCAGGCCGGCCCCGGTTTCGATCAGGTTCACCAGATCAATCCGCCTTGGAGACCAGCTCGAGGCCGGCGGCGATCTCGTCCAGGGCCTTGGAGAGCGTCTTGAAGAACTCCGCGTCAGGCTGCGGCGTCCCTCCCATCGCGGCGTCCATCTGGAGCTTGCGCGCGAGCCGGGCGGCGTGGCGGATATAGTCGGTCTGCGGTTTCATGAGATGAGGCGCTATGAGCGTGAGCTATCGGATCAGCAACGGGACGCTGTAGTATATCTAGATGGCCGTCATCCCGAGTCGCATGCGATGCACACCCC
>JACCRH010000342.1 GCA_013813675.1 Gemmatimonadales bacterium | reverse complement strand
GTCGCTCCCGCGGCGCTTCGGCGAGCGATTGACCCCGGAGCTGGTGTCCCGCGGGGCGCTCGATCGGGTGGGGACGTGGTGGCGCGAGGTCAACAAACCGCAGCGGCTGGTAGTCTCCCGGATCCCGCTGCTGCGCGACTACCTGAATCGGCGGGTGCCCCGCGAACCGAGTTGGCGGGGTGGCAACTCCTCCGCCTTCACGGAGCACCTCTACCTGGTCGGCGGCTTCGATGAGCGGTTTAGCTATGGCTTCGAGGACGCCGAGTTCGGTCACCGGCTCCAGGCGGCGGGGGTCCATGGCCGGTCGGTGAGATATACCGCACCGGTGTTTCACCTCGAGCACGACCGGCCCTACGCCGGCGCCGGGGTCGTCGCCGCGAATCGCGTCCTCTACCAGGCCAGCCGGGCCGAGCGGCGAGCCCACACCCCCTTCGGCCTCCCCCGCCGGTGACACACCAGGCCACCGGGAAAGGATCGCCGCGATGCCGTCGGTGATGCAGGTGCTGCATCAGGGGGCCGGCTCCGGAGCCGTGATCTCCACCCTCCATCTGAGTCTGGGGCTGGCCAAGGCCGGCTGGCAGGTGCGGTTCGTCTGTCCGCCCGGCTCGGAGGTGGAGTCGCTGGCGGCCGCCGAAGGACTGGAGGTGATCCCGCTGCAGCTCTTGCCGCGCGCGCGGCGGCGCAACGCCGCCGCCCTGGCAAAGGTGCTGGCCGGCGCCCGCTCCGACGTGATCAACTCGCATTCGTCTCGCGACCGCGAGGCGCTGACCTGGCTCGCGCTGACCCGGCGCCTGCCGGTGCCCTTCGTGGCCACCCGCCGCCAGATTCCGCGCACCGTGTTCTTGGAGAACTGGATCGCGAGCCGGCTGGCCGGCTGCATGATCGCCGTCAGCCAGCCGGTGGCCGACGCGCTGGAGCAGCGGGGAACCCCGCGCCGCAAGATCGCGGTGGTGCCCAACGGACTGGTCGCCGCCAGGCTCGACGTCCCGGTGATGCCCGAGGCGCTGGAGCACTGGCGCGAGCGGATTCAGTGGGACCCCGAGCGTCGCACCATCGGCATCGTCAGCCGGCGCAAGGACCAGAGCGTGGTCATCGAGGCGCTGTCCCGGATCTCCACGCCGGTCCGCCTGGTGCTCGCGGGGGTGGGTGACGAGTCGGCGTTTGACCACCTCATCGAGCGGCTGCCGCCCCGCCACGCGGTCGTCGCGATCCCGTTCAACTCCGATGTTCGGCCGCTCTACGAGTTGCTGGAGCTGGTCCTGCTGCCCTCCCGCATGGAGGGGCTGTCGCAGGCCTTGCTGGAGGCCATGGCGCTGGGAACGCCGGTAGCGGTCTCGGCCGCGGCGGGCAATCTCGAGCTGGTGCGTGACGGCATCAACGGTCTCCTGGTCCCTCCCCGCGACCCGGTGGCGTGGGCCTCCGCGATCGAGCGGCTGCTGGCGGATCCGGCGCTCCGCGAGCGTCTAGGCAGCGCCGCCCGCCACACCGCCCGGGTCGAGTTCGCCATGGAGCGAACCGTCGAGCGGACCGCCGCCGTGTATCGGATGGTGCTCCGTTGCCAAGGGCCGGGGCCGCGGGCAGATTCTGCCCCGGAAGACTCGCCCTGGAACGGAGGAGCACCGCGGTGAAGGTGTCTGGCTTCACGATCGTTCGAAACGCCGTCACGCTGGATTTTCCTCTGGAAGCCAGCATCCGCTCGATCCTGCCGATATGCGACGAGGTGGTGGTCAACGTCGGGCGCTCGGAGGACGAGACGCTGGAGGTGGTGCGCTCGATCGGCGATCCCAAGGTTCGGATCCTCCAGACCGAATGGGACATGACCATCAAGAACAAGGTCCTGGGCGACGAAACCTTGCGCGCGATGCGGGCCTGCCGGCACCCCTGGGGGGTCTACATCCAGGCCGACGAGGTGCTGCACGAGCGGGGCGCGGAGCTGCTCTCCCAGGCGATCGCGGCGCACGACGGCGACGCGCGGGTCGAAGGCCTGCTGGTCAAGTACCTGCATTTCTATGGTGGAGTGGACACCGTGGCGGCCAACCGCCGGTGGTACCGCCGGGAGGTGCGGGCGGTGCGTCTCGACCCCGCGCTCGACATCCGTCCCTACCAGGGCGCCCAGGGCTTCCGGGTGGGCCCCGGCCACCGGAAGATCCGCGCCCGGCTCACCGACGCGGAGATGTTCCATTACGGGTGGGCCCGCCCCGCGCGGGCGCTTCGGGCCAAGCGCGAAGTGAGCCGGGTGCTCTACCCCTGGGCCAAGGAGCGCGAGGCGCGCAGACCGCTGCTGCCGTGGTTTCCGGGGCTGACGCCGTTCCGCGGCACCCACCCGGCCGCCGCGCGCGGGTGGATCGAGGCGCGCCGGTACGATGCCGATCGGCAGGTCGAAGGCCCGCGGTTTCGCCCCGAGTTCCTCAGATTCTACGCCTCGGACATCATCGAGCGCGTCACCGGAGAGCGTGTGTTCGAGTTCCGCAATTACACGCTCGTGTGACTCCGCGCGCCCTGCGCGTGGCCTTCCTCACTTCCGCCCGGGCCTGGCGCGGGTCGGGCGTGAGTCTCGCGAAGCTCGCGGCCGGCCTCGCCGCCCGAGGTCACCGGCCGCACGTCCTGGCCGGATCCGCCGTGGTCCGGGACGCATTCGGCGAACGGGGGATCACAGCCAGCCTGATTCCCGCCGGGCGTACGGGTCTCCGGGAAGCGTGGGGGCTCCGCCGGCGGCTGAGGGCGCTCGAAGCCGAGATCGTGGTGGCAGACAAGGCGCGGGACCTGCGCCTGGCGGTCCTGGCGACGCTGGGTGCCGACACCCACATCCTCTACCGATACAACCACAATCCCCTGGAGCTGCGCTTCGGGTTGAGGACGCGGCTTCTCTTCCGCCGGGCGAGCGGCTGCATCTACCAGTCGGAGCGCGTGCGGCAGGAGGCGGTCGGGCGCACCCCCTGGCTCGGGCGCGCACGTAGCTGGGTCATACCGAACGGGTACGACACCTCGGTCTTTCGTCCCGCTCCCGGGGCGGGCCGGGAGTTCAGGCTGCGGCACACCCTGGCGGAGAATGCGGCGCTGATTCTCACGGTGGGGGCCTTGGAGCGCGACAAGGGCCAGGAGGTCGCCATCGCGGCGCTGAGCCAGATGGGACCCGGCCGCCGGAGCATCTACCTGCTCTGTGGCGCCGGCGAAGGCGAATCGAGACTGCGTGACCTGGGGGAACGCTCCCGCGTGACCACGCTCTTCCTCGGCTATCTGCAGGCCGACACCCTGGTGGGCGCATTCAACGCCGCCGACCTGGTGCTGCACCCCTCGCTGGAGGACATCTTTCCCAACGCGGTAGGGGAGGCCATGGCCTGCGGCCGCCCCGTCGTGGCCACCGACGTTGGCGGCGTGGGAGAGCTGGTAGGCCGGGATGGATCCGCCGGCTCTCTGGTGCCGCCCCGCGATCCCGCGGCCATGGCCAAGGCGATCGGGGAATTGCTGGCCGATCCTCGGCGCCGCGGCGCCATGGGCGAGGCGGCGCGCCGCCGGGTCGCAGCGCAGTTTCCCTTGACCATCATGGTGGACCGGTACGAGGCGGTGCTCCATGCGATCGTGGCAGGCTAGCGATTGGCTCACCCTCACCTGCTGATCACCTACGACTTCCCGCCGATGAACGGCGGGATCGCCCGCATGATGGGTGAGGTCGCCCGGCGGTACCCGGCGGGATCGCTGGTGGTCACAACCGGCTCCCAGCCCGGCAGCTCGGCGGTGGATGCGGCGCTGGGGCATCCCGTCTGGCGAACCTCGGCGGCCAGTCGAAAGTTGCGGACGCTGCAGGGGCTGTTGAGGTGGACCCGGCAAGCCAGCGCCGTGGCCCGGTCCACCCGTCCCGGTTTCGTCTGGTGCGGCAACTTCAAGCCCGCCGCGTATCCGGCGCGGTGGATCCACCAGCGCTACGGCACTCCCTACGGTATCGTGCTGCACGGCACCGAGCTGTTGCTGCTTTCCAGCCGCCTGGCGGGGCCGAGCCACCGGCGGTGGATTGCCCGCACGCTGCTGCAGCGCGCGGCCGTGCTGGTCGCCAACAGCCGCTGGACCCGTGATCTCTGCCTGAAGGTGCTGGCGGAGTTGGAGGTGGATCGCGCCGGCTCCACCGTGCGGGTGGTGCCGCTGGGAACCGATCCGGAGAGCTTCCGGCCGGGCATGGACACGCGCGCCATCCGCTCGCGCTATGAGCTGGGCGAGGGCCGTTGGCTCCTCACCGTGGCCCGGCTGGCAGCGCACAAGGGAATCGACACCGGGATCCGGGTCGTGGCCGCGCTGCGCCACGAGTTCCCCGACCTTCGGTACGCCGTGGTGGGCACCGGCCGCCGCCTGGGCGGCCTCGAGATGCTCGCGAGCGACCTGGGCATCGGCGAGCGGGTGCGGTTTCTCACCGACGTGCCCGACGCCGACCTGCCGGCCCTCTACAACTGCGCGGAGATTTACCTCGGCCTCTCCCGGACGATCGAGCTCATGGCGGAGGGGTTCGGCATTTCGATGACGGAGGCGTCGGCCTGCGGTGTCCCGGTGGTGGCGGGCGCCAGTGGAGGCATTCCCGACGCGGTGCTCGACGGCGAGACCGGCATGCTGGTGGACCCCGACGGCCCCGAGTCCGCCATCGTCGCGGTCCGAACGCTGCTGCTCGATCGGGAGCTGGCGCGCCGCCTGGGCGCCGGGGGCCGGAGCGCCGTCGAGCGCTACTACAACTGGCGCCGCGTGTCCGCCGACCTGTATCGGCTCGGCACCGAGTTCGCTCCCGCCGCGTCACCCGGGGTCATCGAGTAGATTAGCCGGATGGCGCCGCAGCTCCTGCTCACCTACGACTTCCCTCCGATCGGCGGCGGCATCGCGCGGTGGATGGCGGAGCTGGCCAAACGGTACCCGCCCGGCTCGCTGGTGGTCTCCACCGGGCAGCATCCCGGTGCCGCCGATGTCGACGCCGCCTTTCCCAACCGGGTGGACCGCTTGCCGCTCCCGGCCCGGCGACTCCGCACCCTCCAGGGTCTGCTGCTCTGGTCCCGCCGCGCCGCCATGCTCACCCGGCAGTGCGGCGTGGAGTTCATCTGGTGTGGAAACATGAAGCCGGCCTCGTATCCCGCGAAGTGGACGATGGAGCGGCTCGGCACCCCGTTCGGCGTCCTGCTGCACGGGGGCGACCTCCTGATTCTCCAGCACCAGGTCCACCAGTCGCTGCTCAAGCGCAAGACGGCGCGGGCGCTGCTCTCGTCGGCCGCCGTGCTGGTGGCCAACAGCCAGTGGACCCGCGACTGCTGTCTCACGCTGCTGAGCGAGCTGGAGATCGAGCCGGCCGACAGTCGGCTTCAGGTCGTTCCACTCGGCGCCGATCCCGACTTCTTCCGTCCCGGGCTGGATACCGCACTGGTGCGCCAGCGCTATGGTCTCGGCCCAGGCCGCTGGCTTCTGTCGGTGGCACGACTGGCGCGGCACAAGGGCATCGACACCGCGCTCCAGGCCCTCGCCAGCCTCTCGGAGCAGTATCCTGAGCTGCGTTACGCCGTGGTGGGAACCGGTGACGAGCTGGCGTCGCTCGAGGAGGAGGCTCGCCAGCTCGGGGTCGGCGACCGGGTGCGCTTCCTCACCGGCGTCCCCGACCGTGACCTGCCGGCGATTTATAACTGCGCCGAGGTGTATCTCGGCGTGTCGAGATTGATGGAACAGCGCGTCGAAGGGTTCGGGATCTCGATCGCGGAGGCCTCCGCGTGCGGCCTGCCGGTGGTGGCCGGCCGGAGCGGCGGCATTCCCGAAGCGGTGCGGCATGGCGAGACCGGCCTGCTGGTGGACGCCGAGAGTGCCGAGGCGGTGAGCGGCGCGCTGCGCCGCCTGCTTGACGACCCACCCCTCCGCGCGAGACTCGGCGGAGCCGGCCGCCGCGCGGTGGAGACCTACTACAACTGGGATCGGGTCGCCGCGGATCTGGCCCGGATCGGGCAGGAGCTCGCCGTCGCGGCTCCGCGGGAGGCGGTGTCCTGATGGTCCACACGCCGGCGCAACCGGCCGCGGCCGACGAGTACGACGGACAGTATCGCGCCTGGCTGGAGCAGCACGGCCCCCGCGCGCTCGATTTCGACTGGCGGCTCACCCATCTGGAGTGGCGTCAGCGGGTCCTCCTCCGCCGCTATCCGCCCGAAGGGAAGCGGCTGCTCGACTTCGGCTGCATGGACGGGGTGTTCACGCTCCGGCTTCAGCAGATGGGTGGAGAGGCAGTGGGCTACGACATTTCCCCGGCGGCCATCGCCCAGGCAAAGCAATTCCGGGCGACCGCGGCGCGGCCGGTGTTCACGACCGTGCCGCCCGGCCCCGGCCAGTTCGACCTGATCTATTGCAGCGAGGCGCTGGAGCACGTGGGGGACGACCCGGGACTGGTGGGCGAGCTGGTGGGATATCTGGCCCCCGGCGGTTCCGTGGTGGGCACCACCCCGATCGGTGACGAGCACGCCGATCCGGCCAAGCGGGGCATTTACGATCAGGCTCAGCTCAAGCGTGCGCTCTCACCCTATGGCCGAGTCTACGTCTTTCGCTACGCCCGCCGCCCGGTCCGCGACCGGCTGCCGTTCCGCAAGACCAAGGGTGGGCGACTCTTCCTGTTTCAGGTTACGCCGCCGAATCCTCCGGTCGGACGCTGATCGCGTAGGTGGGGCAGTTCAGCACGTACGCCCCGTCGATCGGCGACCACGTCTGAACCGGACTGTGCACCTCCGCCTTCCCTCGGGCATCGAGTCGGAAGACCTTCGGGGCCTGCACGACGCAGGCGCCGCATCCCACGCAGCGCTCCTCGTCGACCAGCACCCGCAGCCTGCGCGTGGGGTGCATTCCGCGCGCGACCGTGTCGAGCGTCCCGCCGAGACCCTCGAGGGTCTGCGCGGTTGCGCGGTAGCCCGCCTCCAGCAGCTCCTCGTTGCGGTCGAAGGCGAACATCGAGATGTGCTCCACCCTGGGCTGCACCAGGATGAGCGGCGGCCCCTGCCATTCGCGGAGCTGACCCTCGATCTGGGTCTGCATCACGATCTCCAGCCCGCGGGCGTAGGTGGCGGCGAAGCCTTCGGTTTCGTGGGAGGACCGCACCACGCTCGTCGTGCCCACGTTGACGGCGAGAACCGGCCCGCTCCCGAGCGACGCGGCCATGCGCACTGGCAGATTCTCCACCACCGCGCCGTCCACATAGGCCCGGCCGTTGATGATCCGTGGCGGGAAGATTCCCGGCAACGCACAGGACGCGACCACCGCATCGGTTACCTTCGCGTCGAGCAGGCCGGGCAGACCCCACATGACCTGGATGCCGGAGTGGAGATCGGCGGTGTTGACCAGCAGGCGGCGCGAGAGGTCGCGAAAGGTGATGTCGCCGACCAGGCTCCGGACCAGCAATTCGAGGGGCTCGCGGCGGTAGAGGGCGGGGGCCATCAGGCGCCGGAACGCGACGTCCGCCCGGGCGGGCTGGAAGATGTCTCGCCGGCGCACCTGCCGCGCGCGCGCCTCCATCTGTCGGAGCGGCACCCCGGCGGCCCACGCGGCGCCGATCAGCGAGCCGATGCTCGAGCCCACCACCAGGCTCGGCACCAGGCCCCGCTCCTCGAGGGCGCGGAACACGCCGATGTGGGCCAGCCCCTTGAGGCCGCCGCCGCTGAGCACCAGGGTGAAGGGTCGGTCCGGGTTCACTCGCTTGCCCCGGCTGAGGTGGCCTGCGTAACGTACGCCCGGAGAAGTCGCAAGAATCGTGCGCCACGGGGCGGAGGGTGGGCGAGTGCAAGCGGGTGCGCGGTCTCGGCGTTTCCGTGGGATTAGTCCGCGATTTTAGGGGCGTGAAAGGTGAACAGTGAAGGTGAAGGGGGGAACTCCGTGACGCCCTCGTCGGTACCGCCGCCTGGCGACCAAAAGGCGTCCTCGTCCGTTTCACCGTCTACCGTTCACCCTTCACGCAGTTACGACCCGGACCTCCTCCGCGCCACCGAATTCCCCTGGACCACCGACACGATCTACCTCAACAACGCCAGCATCGGCCCGCTGCCCGAGCGGACCCGGCTGGTGCTGGACGAGTTCAACCGGGGC